>DGTW01000015.1 GCA_002393835.1 Treponema sp. UBA4326 | reverse complement strand
TCATACATATATTGCTTTTCCTTCGCAAAAAAATCACGGTTTTCAGTTTCGTCAACAGCCTGCTCTTCGTAAGCAGTTTTTCCGTTCCACGAATCCCAGCACCATTCCCAGACATTTCCTGCCATATCAAACAAAGCCGAGTCATTTTTTTTCTTCATTTTGACTTCATGTGTTTTGCTAAAAGCATTTCCCTCATACCAGGCATATTCAGAGAGATTTTCGGGATTTTTCTGACCTGCGGCATATTCCCATTCAGATTCAAGCGGAAGACGATAGCCATTTTTGTCAAGATTTTGCGAAATTCCGTTGAGCCATGCTGAATAATTTGGGTCGGAAGCAGAATAAGGAACTTCACCCCAAGAATCGCAGTCAGTGTTTCCGTTTAAAGAATAAACCGGCTCTAATTTTTCTTTTTTGCTCAATTTGTTGCAATAGACAATCGCGTCGAACCAGTTCACGCTGTCAACAGGTCGATTCAACTGATTTTCCTTCGCCGCGGCTTCGGAAGAAAAGGCACTCGGATTTTTTCCCATAATTTTTTCGTATTCGCTTTGAGTGACTTCATGATTGCAGATAAAAAAAGCGTGTTCCAAATTGACTTTATGAGCGGGTTGATTATCAGAATATCCCGATTCGCTTCCGATGATGACTTCACCAGAGGAAAAACGCACAAGTCCGCCAGAAGTCGCACAAGAAACAAAAAATACAGGCAATATCAGTGCAAGCATGAAATTCTTAAAAATTTTCATCTAGGACTCCTAAAACTAATACTATCACAGTTTGCGAGGAAAACAAGCGAAAAATCTAGCAGAAAATAACGCCGAAAAGGGCACCGGCCGCCACCAGAAAGACCGGATGAATTTTTGTCCTGAAAAGGAGGAGAAGGCAGAGAAGATAGAAGATTGCGCTCACTCCGTAAATCTGAAGATTTTCATTCCAGGTTGAAGGAGAAGAAAGCAAAAGGCCTTCCCTGACAATAAAAAGAGCGAGGATAACGATTCGGACAGCGGCAACAGCAACGACACCAGAGACAGCAGGACGGAGCGTTGAGAAAGCCGCCTTGACACCTTTTTTTTCGGCGAAAGAGCCGAAAAACTTTGCAATCAGAACGATACAAATCAAAGAGGGAAGGACTTCGCCAAGAGTGGAGAAAAAGCCGCCCCAGACACCGTAAAGCTCAGTTCCGATATAAGTCGCGATGTTGATACCAATTGGGCCTGGCGTGCTTTCCGAAATAGCGACCATGTTGAAGAAAAAAGCGTCATCAAGAAGATGAAACTGATCGACAAGAACCTGCTGCATGACCGTGATTCCGACCTGACCGCCTCCAATCGTGATGAGCCCTACATAAAAAAAGACCGCCACGAGGCAGAGAAGCCCCACTCCACTCTGAGCCTGAATCTGTGCGATGATAAAATCAGTCATTTTTTTTCTCCCCGTCCTTTTTAAAATCTCCCCGGCATGCGGCCAGAATCACTCCAAGGATTGCACTTCCGAAAATTACATAGACCGTGCTGACCTTGAAAACAAAAATCAATACGAAGGAAAGAATAAGGAGAAGAAAACCGAAAATATTTTTTACGGCCTTCTTAGAAAAATTGAAAACTGCATAGGTAAGGATGGCGGCCACCGAAACATTGATTCCGACGAGCGCTTTTTTTACCCAGCCAATATCGCTGAAATTTGAGATGAATTTCGCAATCAAAGTGATGATGATGATTGACGGAGCGACCATGCCAAAAGTTGCAATACAGCCGCCGATAAATTTAGCCCTCTTGTAGCCCACGAAAGTCGCCACATTAACCGCAATGATTCCAGGGGTAGCCTGCCCTATGGCAAAGTAATCCAAAAGCTCCTCACTGTTGACCCAGCCCCGTTTTTCGGAAAGCTCACGCTCCAGAATCGGGAGCATGGCGATTCCGCCCCCAAAGGTGCAAAGCCCCACCTTAAAAAAAACAGAGAAAAGTTCCCAAAGAGTTTTAAATTTATCTTTCATATTTTTAAACCACAGATTACACAGATGCCACAGATGAAAATACAATCTGTGTAATCTGTGCCATCTGTGGTTTCTCCTTACCTTGCGTAAAGTTCGCAGAGATTTTTCAACCAGGCGGCCGTTTTTTCGGCTTTTTCGCTTTTTATCATGCCCTGCTCTGCCCTCCAGGCCCAGTTTGCTCCGCTTGTGCTCGGCATGTTCATCCTGGTGTCGCTTTTGAGGGCATAAATGTCCTGAAGAGGAATGATTGCGGTTTCAGCCGTGCTTGACAGGGCCAGCTTTATAAACTCCTTGCAGAGTTTTTTGCTCTTGACAAGTTTTTTGGCCTTTTCGACAGTATTTTTCTCACCAGTGACATAATCAGAAATCAAGACAAGGCTCTCGTCATCGAGGGATTCAAGAAGGCCCTGAGTCGTGTCATTGTCGTGGGTGCCCGTGTAGACGACACAGTTTGTCGTCTCGTAATTATGGGGAAGGAAGGCATTTTTTAGCGCTCCATTCTTCCACTCATTCTTGTCGAAGGCGAACTGAAGAACCTTCATGCCGGGGAAGCCGGCCTTGTCTCGGAGTTCCTTTACTTCATCGGTGATAATGCCCAAATCCTCAGCAATCAGAGGAACCTGACCGAGCTCATTTTTGATTGCGTCAAAAAGTTCGATTCCAGGGCCTTTTTCCCATTTTCCGGTCTGGGCAGTGGGGCTTCCAAAAGGAATCGCCCAGTAGCTTTCAAATCCCCTGAAATGGTCAATACGCACATAGTCAACGAGGGAAAGCATTTTCTTTATTCTGGCAATCCACCAGCTGTAGCCGTCTTTTTTAAGGTTTTTCCAGTTGTAGAGAGGATTTCCCCAGAGCTGGCCGGTCGCAGAGAAATAATCAGGCGGAACACCCGCAACTGAAGTGAAGTTTCCGTCTTTTCCAATCTGGAAGTATTTCTGATTGGCCCAGACATCGCTTGAATCGGCCGCAACGAAAATCGGGACATCGCCGATAATCTCGATATTTTTTGATTTTGCGTATTCGTGTAGGGCCTGCCACTGTTTTGCGGCAAAGAACTGAATAGCCTCGGTCTGAAGGAATTCCTCTGTGTGCTCGTTAATCAATTTTTCGACGGCAGCGTCATCGTGCTTAGAAAGTTTTTTCGGCCAGTAGACATTCCAGCTGCCATTCACTTCGATATTTTTTTCTTCTCTCTCTTTCTGAGCCTTAGCGTCGTAAAAGGCCTTTATGCTCATAAAAGCGGCATAATCTTTGAGCCAAAAAAGGTTTTCCCGGCAGAAGGTGAAGAATTCCATTTTTACATTCGGGTCGAAAGACTCCCCTGCCCCGTCAGGATTTGTTATCAGCTCAAGAAAATATCCGGCGATTTTTTTGAGGGCATTGCTTTTCCACCATACAACTGAACCGTAATCAATGTTTCCTTTTGTTTTTATGTAAGAAGGCTTTTTTATGAGGTCAGGCGTTGCCCAGCCCCGCTCCACGAGGTCATCAAAATCAATCAGAAGAGGATTGAGCGCAAAAGTTGAAAATGACTGGTATGGGCTGTCTCCATAGCCTGTTGGCCCCAGAGGAAGAACCTGCCAGAGTTTCATTCCGGCTTTTTCAAGAAAATCAATGAAAGCAAAGGCGTTTTTTCCCAAGCTTCCGATTCCTGCACTGCCCGGCAGACTAGTCGGGTGAAGTAAAATTCCTGCTTTTCTCATAAAATCAATCTCCTTTAACACGAACTAAAATTCACGTTTGTTTTTTTTTACAGCAATTCGATTCTGCGGTCTTTTTTGAGCTGCTCAACGACTTTTTTTACATCCTGAACTTTGTTTTTGTCACAGACCAGGACGGCATCTTCAGTTTCGATTACGACAACATTTTCAAGGCCAATCGTGGCTATGAGGCGACCGCTTGAATATGTAATGCAGTTTTTTGTATCCACATTAATCTGATCACCGATTCTAACATTGCCGTTTTCGTCTGCCTTGTGAAGGACTCCCATCATGTCAAAGCTGCCAACATCGTTCCAGCCGAATTCGCCGGGGACGACATAAACATCCCTTGATTTTTCCATAATGCCGTAATCGATGGAAATGCTTTCGATTTTCGGGTAAATTTTGTCGATGACATTGTATTCATCATCGGTTTTCATCGCATCACCGATTTTGCACAAGTCAGCATAGATTCCAGGAAGGAATTCTTCAAAATTTTTGAGAATAGTACTGGCCTTCCAGATGAACATGCCGCTGTTCCATGCGTACTCACCAGACTCGACATATTTTTTTGCAGTTTCGGCATCTGGCTTTTCCTTAAATTCCACGACCTTGAGGACTTCCTCATCGCTTTTCTTGAATTTAATGTAGCCGTAGCCTGTCGCGGCGAATGTCGGAGTAATTCCAACGGTAACTAAAGCATCTTTTTCTTCGGCAGCTTTTACGGCAACTGAAAGAACCCTGCTGAATTCGGCTTCATTCTGAATGTAAGCGTCGCTGGGAGTGATGACCATGATTCCGTCACCATACTTTTTGATGATTTCCATAGCCGCATATCCAACACAGGCCGCCGTATTTCTGGCAGAAGGCTCATAAAGAATGTGATTGCGGTTAACCCTGCCCTTTGTTGCCTTAATCATCTTTACGGCCTGATTTTCATTTGTAACGATAAAGATATCTTCGTTGGAGGCTGTTTTTGAAAGGCGATCAATGGCCTCGTTTACCATGAGTTCCTTTCCGCTTAAATTCAAAAGCTGCTTTGGTGTCGCCTGCCTTGAAAGAGGCCAAAACCTCGTTCCGCCGCCACCTGCCATAATCACGCCGTATACTTTCATAATCGCTCCTTAAAAAACACCGTGTTAGCGGCATTGCATGAAGGCAAGGAAAAGCAAGTTTTCGCCAACGGTGAAAACTTGGCCGTGATAAAATTTACACGGATGTAATTTTTATCATGCCTCCTTATCAACTTACTTATATGGTTCCACCGAAGGGAATTCTTAAATTTTTGCAGAGGCTCTCGTATTCTGACAGCTCCTGCTCGCTTGCCTTTGTAACGAAGAAAGAAAGGTTTTGGACAGATTTTTTTGTTTCCCCCTCGCTTTTCTTTTCTTCATGAATTTTTCGGATTGCCTGATTTGCCACTCCGTCCCGACTGTCAACAACGGAAATTCCGTCACCACATTCTTTTCGCATTTCCTCAGCAATGTGGGTAAAGTGAGTGCAGCCTAAAATCACCGTATCACAACCTTTTGCCTTGAAAAAATCGGCTGCTTCCCTTACCGCAAAAAGACGCTCCTCTTCTGAAGCCGTGAAATATTTTTTTTCGATGAAGTCTATCAGCTTTGGGTCGGCCCTCATTACAACCTGGCAGTCGCTGGCAAAATCATGGATTAGATTCTGGCAATAAGGATGATTGACAGTTGCTGTTGTCGCCAGAAGGCCGATTTTTTTGTTTTTCGTTACTTCGGCGGCAACTTTGATTGCAGGAACAGTTCCGATTATGGGAAGGCCGGGGAATTTCTTTCTGAGCGAATCAAGTGCCGTAACTGAGATTGTATTGCAGGCCACGACGATTGCCTTTGGAGCCCACAAATCGATTATTTTTTGAATTGCTTTTGATGCACATGCAGTGACTTCTTCGCCAGATTTTTCGCCGTATGGAAAATGCTCAGTATCACCAAGATAGACAGAAATAGCTGATGGCAATTTTTCGTGAAGAGAAAGCATATAGGGAATTCCACCCGTTCCACTGTCAAGAAAAGCAAAATCAACCGACATGTCTCTATTTTAATCTTTTACATTTTTTGTTACAATATATGCATGTTTTCTTATAAAGCATGTAAGCATCCTTCCTGCACTCATTTTTCAATTTCTGATTTTGACTCAAATGGCAATCTCATTGAAAACGGCGAATACTGTTATGCGCATACGGACAAAAAAGAGGAAATAGAGAAAAAAATCTACGACTACATAAAGACTCACGATAAAATAATCGGCTTAAACGCAAGCGGAATCACTTTTACAAACATTGACCTTACTAATAAAAAATTTTACGGCTGCAATTTGTCCCACTGTCTCTTTTCCGGACTAAAGGCAAAGGATGTGGGCATAAAAATAAGCAATCTGGCATATTCAGTCTTCACAGACTGCAACTTTTTGGCAAGCCACATCGTCTTTTCTTCATACGCAGGGGCAAAATTCAGCCATGTCCTTTTTACAGGCAGCGACATGTTGCAAAACAATTTCTGCGGGATCACCTCTTTTCAGTCTTCCTTTGACGATTCAGATTTATACAGCTCATATTTCATCAATGCAAAACTCACGGACACATCTTTCAGGAACTGCAACATAAAGGAAACCGTCTTTTACGAAATCACCCAGCAGAATGTCAGCTTCAGGCAATCAAATACCAATGCCGCTATCTTTGACAAGCGGGGAAGCGCCCTCTTTACGGGTCTTGAAGAGCTGAATGTTCCTCGCGGCGTACAAAAGGGGCCAGGCCTATGAAAATTTACCTTCACCTTGACTTTGAAAAACTCACGAACTGCTATCTCGTAGTAAACGAAGAAACAAAACAAGCTCTCATAATCGACCCTTGTAAAATCTCCAACACCCTCATTTCACAGATTGAGGCTGGAAATTACGACCTTGTGGCAGTGCTTATTACCCACAAGCACGAAAATCACTACCGGGGACTTAAAACACTAAAAAAGATATACAATTTCTCCGTTTACGCCGCCGACAATGAGCTTTCAACCGATAAAAACATCCTCAAAGGCGAAGGTGTCAAAAAAATTGCCGGACTTGAAGTCGAATACCTGTCCCTGCCAGGCCACAGTGCAGATTCAATCGTATACAAAATAGGCTCGGCTCTCTTTACCGGAGATGTGATTTTTGCTGGAAAAATCGGCTCCAGCTCATGTGCCTTCACAAAAAAATACCTTTCAAACGGCATAAAATCCAAGCTTTTCACCCTGCCAGACGACACCGTAATCATGCCTGGCCACGGTCCCATGACAAGCGTTGGAGCCGAAAAACAATTCAACCTGGATATTGATTCTATCGCGTAATAAGCCAGACCCTTCCGGCATTCAGATTCCAGCGGTCACTCACATATTCATCAAGAAGAGTGGCCGCACTTTCAAAGCCCTGGCCTCCTGTCGCAATGATATAATCAGCCTCAGATTTTGCAAGCTGCTGAGAATGTTCCCTTTTAGCCATGTCTACGAAATAGGCAGCTGTCTGTGAAAGAGGCCTTTGTAAAAGATAGGCCATAAATTCATTTTTCATCAGGTAATCGTCATTCACATCGTAATTCAGACTGGGAGTGACCTGGAAATACCTTCTTAGATAGGCAAGAGTCTGCTGATCTATGGTATAGTAAATTGAAGCAACGGTATTTCTGAAATTCTCATCGATGAAGAAAATCCCGTGCCAACCTTCATGGGCTATGAAAGTCGTTCTGAGATGAAGGGGAGATTCCTGAGAAATAGAGATGACGGCTCCCTTCCCAGCCTTTATTTCACCATTGGAAGAAAGAACGATAATGCCATTGTGGGCAAGAATTTCCCGTAGAAGAACTTCTTTTTCGTTGAGCATAAAATTTTCACGACGGGCTTTCTCAAAAAAGCGTGCCAGGTCTTCAGCCTTGTAATCATGGGCATTGTAGCCGTGCTTTCCACGCAGCTCAGAATCGGAAAGAAGCCGTCCCTTGAAGCCCGCCTTTTCCACGAAAAAAGCCAGGCGACGGAAAAAATCATCCTGAACGGCATAAGTCGAAATGTCGAAAAATAAAACTCCCGGAAAGCGATCCCACTCAAAAAGTTCGTAATCATTACCCCGCCAGTTGTTTCTTGGCCACTTCATAATAAGGCCGGGATCCACATTTATTGGTGTAAGCACGTTTTTTTGGCCGGGTACAAAATCAAGGAGCTTTTCATCTGATGCCATTAGCAGGACAGACTGGGGATACTGCTCCTCATTGGGATATGTAACCACTGAAAAGGGTGATTTTAAGGCTGCCGTTGGAATTTCCACTGCCTTGTCACTTCGCCTGATATAAAGGACTTCTCCGCCAAAGGCAAGTTTCTGGCTACCCCCACTCTCCTTGAATTTCAGCGTGATTGTGGGCATTAGCCCCTCACGACTGTTGATTGAATTGAAGGCAAGGAAAGCCCCCCTGAAGTCATCCGTTCCGTTGTTGCTTCCGCCGTTTGGAGCAAAAGCAAAAACCGGAATGTCACCTGAAAAATCGTGGCCAACAAAAGCCCTGGTAAGGCTTGCGGAATCTACCCTGACTTTAGATGCTGATTTTATGAAAAAGCCCTGGGGAACTCCAGACTCCCGTGAAAAGCAGAATGAAAGGACAAAGGAGGAGTTTCCGTACTTTTGAAGATTGTCAGTAACCACTGGAAGGCTCTTGACCTCACTTTTTCTGGAAGCATAGTCGTAGAAAAAACCGAAGGAAAGGCTGTCGTCATCGCCCTTGATTTTTACAGGTGTAAGTTTAATCTGAAGAGCGGCATCACCCTTTGACTGAAGAAAATTCTCAGCCGCAGTTTTTTGGTCAAGCGAAAAGGAAAAATACCTGATGCCGGCAGAATCTGACTCCACCAGCTCTTCTGGATAAAAATCGGGAATTTCCAGCAAAAATGAAGATTTGTGAGCGCAAGATAAAAAGGGTAGAAAACAAATATATAGAAGAAAAAGACTTTTTTTTACGACAAGGCTTGTATTTCGCATACCTAAAATCTATCACAAAACAAAGATTTGAACTATCATATAGGTGAAAAAAGCTGAAGGAAAAGACTAAAAATGAAAAACGAAAAAACAAACAAAATCGTGATTTTGCCTAATCCCAACCAGCTGATTTTGCTCAGGGACATTCAAAAAGAAATCTGCATGGAAAACAAGCAGTCTCTTCCGATTCTTCCTCTTTGTGTCAAAAGCGACTGCCTAAAAAGCCTTGGCCAAAAAATCACTCAAGTTAGCCTAACTTCCATCGAAAAGGACGATGATGGCATTTTTTTTATTTTCGTGCAGCTTGAAACAGACGGAAAGACCTCTGTCGGAAAGCTGCTTCTTTGCACCCCTGGTAAGTCTCCTGCCTTTTCAGAGACTTTTTTAGCCGATATAACTGAAAAACTTAAAAAAATAGGGAAACTCAGCCCTTTCAGAATAGCTAAAATTGAAACTGAAGAATATGAAAACGGTACAAAATGGAAAATTCTTGAAGAAAAATGGTGCAAGCTGAAATAAGCATTGTGATCTTACATTAACTGAAGCACTTCAGGATGGGAAAAATGAATATCGGTTCGGCTCACAAGGAAAACGATAAGACAGGATGCCACAAAAAAAATTCCCACCATACAGGCTTGACTTGACGAATTCACGGTAAAATCAAAGCGGGCTGCAAGGAAAGGGGTAGATAAAAAACCAAGGACAGAGCTAACAATCGGGAAAAAGAGCGAGATAAGTCCCAAGATTCCCTTTAAGGTGCGGGAAAACCCGATTCTTATAATATCGTTTTCTTTTAGAGGGATGTTTTTTTTGTTGATTACATGAAAACTTATTCCCTGTTTGGCACATTCTATTGAAGTACATGTAACGCAGGCATCCGAAATAAGAGAGACAACTTCCACCATCTGACCGTCAATTGACCTGACAATGGCAAAATCACGCATCGCTGCCCTCTCCCTCAAAATCGTTCTCGCCCAAAGAAATGTTTTTCATTTGCTCCACACACATCTGGTAGCCGGCTTTATTTCCTAGCTCCTCATAAGTGTCCCTGAGGTTAAAAAGAGCATCGTAATAATAAGAATTCAGGGTAACTGCGTTTTCAAAGGCTTCACAGGCTAGTGGAAAATCATTCTGATTGAAATAGATTACTCCAATTGTGTTCCAGAGGTGGGCATTCTGACTGTTTTTTGAAAGCCCTTCAAGGCAGTAAGCCATAGCCTCCTCGTTACAGCCCATGTTAAAACAGACAAGGGCAAGAGTTTCGATTATCTCATCGTCATCATCCTCAATATCGTGGGCTTTAAGGAGGGCGTATTTTGCTTCAGCAAGCTGGCCGGCATCCCTGTAAGTTATTCCAAGATTATACCAGAGAAGATGATTGTATTTTTCGATGGAAATTGCCCTTTTGAGGCAGGCAATGGCCTCAAAATACTGTCCCCTCTCAGCGAATTCAATGGCCTGTGTGTTCAAAGTCGCAACATTCTCTACCATGGGTAAACCTCCGCCTTAAGCCTTTTTCTGAAGGGCATCAAAAAGCTCAGTGATAAGAAGAGCAACCGACGAAGATTCTTTTTCTCCCTCCTCTGCAAAAAGGGAAACCAAAGCCTGAGAATTTTCCAAAATTATCTCTTTTCCTTTCTTTTTTGCCTCGTCAACGGCACCACTTTCCGTCAGAAGACAAATGGCTTCTTCGACGGCCGGGGAATCTATTCCCTGACTGCGTGCCCTTTCAAATAGAGAGGCAAGTTTTTCCCTGTCAGAGGGATTTTTTTGAAGATGAAGGAGGACTGGAAGGCTCTTTTTTCCCTCAACGATATCGTCCCCCCTCTTTTTTCCGGGATTTCCAGTAGTAAGGTTTATTACATCATCAATAATCTGAAAGCCTGTTCCTATATCCTGGGCAATTTGACCGGCTTTTTCTACCTGAGCCATGCTACCACCACCGGCAAGAACGCCAAGTTTTACGGCAAGGCGGGCAAGGGTGCCTGTCTTATTGCGAACCATAGTCCGATATTCCTCGATGGATGGAATCATCTTTGGGTTTCGGTGCCAGAGGATATCCATGGCCTGCCCCAGGTGAAGGCGGCGAAGTTCCGTCAGGTAAAGCTCATATAAGGATTTTTTTTCGCTATCACTGGCATCTAAGCGGGGAATGCAGGCCGCCGCTTCAAAAATGAGCCAGGAACCTGCGTTTAGAGCCACATCAAGACCATAAGTGATGTGGGCACAAGGTTTACCCCGGCGGGTATCTGCTGCATCCTCAATGTCGTCGTGGATGAGACTTGCAGTATGGGAAAATTCTACCAGTGGCGTAAGGTTATAGGCCTTTTTAAGGGCAGTTTCGAATTCAAGCTCAGAAAGCTTTTTTGATCTTGCCACCAGCTCAGCGCACAAGACCAAAAGGAGAGGCCTCCATCTTTTGCCTCCTAAATCCAGCAGAGACTTGCAGGGCACGATAAGGTCTGCCAGATGCAAGTCATTGACGCAGGAATCAATATTTCCAAAGGACAGGGAAAGCCAGTCAGCATTAGACACAAATGGAAGATATGTATTTAAAACGCCCTCAATTTTTTGAAGGCGCAAAGTAAATTCATTATTCATATAAAGTAAATATAATGCACTTTTCTGGAAAAATCTAGACAGACAAATACCTCTTAAGCAGCCTGTTTTACAGCAGCCCTTCTTCGACGCAAAATCTGCAATCCAATCAGAAGAAGGAGAAGCACCACGCCTAAAATATCCGTAACCGGCTTGGGGTCGATACAGCACAAACCTGCGGCAACAAAACAAAGCCTTTCGATAAAAGAAAATGTCTTCTTGATTTTTTGAGACAGGTTGAAATTGTTCAAAAATCCCGTGCGGGCAAAAGCATAGCCTTCCAGTCCCACTGAAATGGCGAACATTCCGATTAAGGCTGTCAGCGTTATTCCAAGAATTGAAAAGGCACTTGCACCAATCATCAGCATGGCAGGATTGTAGATGAACATATAGGGAACGATGAAGGCTCCGATTGCAAGTTTTGTTGCATTCACCGCCGTTTTCATGGGCCTTGCCTTTGCTATTGCAGCTCCTGCAATTGCGGCCAGGGCAACAGGCGGAGTGACATCAGCAATGATACCAAAGTAGAAGGCGAACATGTGGGCAGGCAAAAGCTGCTCAGGGCTTGGCGTACCGTTACCGTAAACGCAGTGAACGATTGCTATGGCCGTAATTGTCGAAGTAATAAGATAATTTGCCGTGGTAGGAGCACCCATTCCCAAAATAATAGAGGAAATCATAGTGAGAAACAGGGTGATGAAAAGTTTTCCCTGGGCAAGCGCAACAAGTCCAGCTCCAAGCTTAAGTCCCAGGCCTGTAAGGGTAACAACACCGATGATAATTCCTGCCATACCACATGCAATGGCAACGCTGATAACGCCACGGGCGGCCGCACAAAGCACCCGAACCAAATCATTTAGGCTAAAGCGGGGTTTCTTTCCAAAAGCAACATCAACAGAGGAAACGACAATAGAAATAATGATGATTGAAACGATTCCCATGAGGGCTGAATAAGTGGCTGTCTTACCGGTGCAAAGGAAGAAAATGATTACCACGAGAGGGATAATCATGTAGCCACGGGAAAGAAAGAGAGGCAAAAAGCGGGGAATTTCTTCTTTTGGAAGACCTTTCAAGCCCAGTTTATGAGCTTCGAGATGAACTGAAATGAAAATTCCTGCGAAATAAAGAAGAGCCGGTATAACGGCGGCCTTTACCACCATAATGTAGGGAAGGCCTACGCTCTCAGCCATGAGAAAGGCAGCGGCTCCCATAATTGGCGGCATGAGCTGGCCTCCAGTTGAAGCCGCAGCCTCAACTGCACCGGCAAATTCGCCCCTGTAGCCGAGTTTTTTCATCATTGGAATCGTAAAACTTCCAGATCCGACAGTGTTGGATACAGAACTTCCAGATACAGTTCCCAGAAGGGCTGATGAAAGGACGGCGACCTTTGCAGGACCACCACTTGCCCCGCCGGCAATGGCATTGCAAATGTCGATGAAGAACTGGCCGATTCCAGTTTTTTCAAGGCAGGCTCCGAAAAGAATGAAAAGGAAAATGAAGGTCGAGCAGGCTCCAATCGGAGTGCCCATGATTCCCTCGGTGGTGTAATACAAGTGACTGACGACTCGGCTCAGCTTGTAGCCCCTGTGGTTAAGGAAGCCAGGAAGGTATTTTCCGATAAAGGCATAGAGGATGAAAGAACCGGCGATAATCATAATGGGAAGACCGACAATGCGACGGCAGCTTTCAAACAAAATGATGATGCCAACAATGCCAATAACAATGTCCAAAGGAGTGTAAGCTCCAGCCCGACGAACAATGGCGTCAAAATTAGTGATATAATAGCACCAGCAGCCAGCTCCGATAAAAGCCAAAACTACATCGTAAAGAGGAAGAGTGTTCTTGGGCATTGACTTGGAGGCAGGAAAAAGCAGGAAAGCCAAAAACTGCACGAAGGCAAGATGACTTGCCCTCACAATTTGGGCAGGAAGGGTACCGCTAAGCGTCGCATAAAGCTGAAAAATGCAGAATGCAATCGAAACTATAACCGTGATATACTGTCTCCAGCATTTGTGCTCACGATAAGCCTGCTCCCTGTCCAGATTTTGCATAAGACTTCTCATTTCGTCTTCGTTTGTTGTAGGGAGTATGCTTTCTACGATCGGGTTTTCTTTTGTATTCTCAATTTCGTCGCTCATATTTTCCTCGTAAAAAGATAGTTAAGCAGAGAAACCCGTTTAATCTCAAAAATCAGGCTGGTCTGCTCTTTGAAAAAATTTTTCAGAAAATACTCATTTTTTTCGTTGAAATCCATGCCTTCCATTGCCTCTTTTCCAAAAGCGACCGAATGTTCGGCAATAACACCGACAGCCATGACAAGCCGGGGAAGCCTGCGATGAAGATTCGCAATCACATAGCCTTTGTCAGTGGAATAAAATTCCGCTCCCTCTGTCTCGCCCGGCTCAGGTATTCCTGCCCCGTAAGAAACAAATTCCGTCATAAAAAGCTCAAGTTCACCGCCATTGACAGGCATGTAAAAGTCATGGACACGCCCCTTGTTGACAGAATGGGTATAACTGATTACAAAGCCAGACTGGGCCCCCTGGCGTGAATAAATTCTTTCTGAAAGATTCTTTCGATTTGAAATTGACAGCGTTCGCACAAAAGGCAAATTGACTGCCAGAAGGGCGAACACTGCAAGAAAAATTAACTTTTTCATTTAATAGGGATTAGTCAAGAACCCCTGCCTCTTTGAAATATCTCATTGCGCCAGGATGGAACGGAACAGAAATTCCAGTTACAGCGGCCTTGGCAGAAACTTCCTTGCCTTTTGCATGTGCTGAGCTAAGCTCGTCAAGGTTTTCAAAAAGAGTCTTTGTCAGCTGGTAGACAGTCTCCTCATCAAGGCTCTCGCTTACTGCAAGTGTAGCTTTTATGGCAAGGGCTTCTGTATCAACATCAGTTCCCTTGTATGTTCCGGCCGGGATAGTTGTCTTTGTGTAGAATGAATATTTTTTGCAGATTGAGTCAGCCTCAGTTCCGTCAACAGGAATGAGAACGAGACCAGCTGTAAAAGCAAGCTCCTGCAAAGCTGCGTTAGGAACACCTGCTGTTACGAAACAAGCGTCGAGAGTGCCGTTCTGGAGGCCTTCAGCAGACTCTTTGAATGAAAGATTGTTCTTTTTGATGTCGTCGAATGTGATTCCGTAGCCTTCAAGAATCTGCTTTGCATTGAACTCTACGCCAGAACCTGCGTCACCGACAGAAACTCGTTTTCCGACCAAATCAGTGATTGATTTGATGCCGCTTGTCTTTGAAGCCGCAATCTGAACAACCTCAGGATACAAGGTGCCGATTGAAGCAAGGTTAGAGAGTTTCTGACCTGCGAACATGTCTGAGCCTCGGTAAGCGTAGTCCATTACATCGTTCTGAACTGTCGCCAGCTCTGCCTCACCGTTGGCAATTCGGCGGAGGTTCTCAGCAGAAGCACCAGTTGCCTCAGCCGTTACATTCATGTTTGCGATTTTTGTGTTCCAGATATTGGCGATTGCTCCGCCAAAGGGATAATAGGTGCCTGAAGTTCCGCCAGTGGCAAGGCTATAATTTTTTTTGTCATTACAGCTTGTGAATGCGACGAGAGCTGCAAGCACAGAAGCAAATACTACGATTTTTTTCATTTTTTTCTCCTAAATTAAGATATTATATTCTATTAAAAATGAGTGTTTTTTTCAATAAAGCACAAGGAAAAACGCAGGGCAAACGCATTATATTTGACTTTGTATCAAAAATGGCGCGAAGGAGCAAACTGGCTTACAAAAA
>DGTW01000315.1 GCA_002393835.1 Treponema sp. UBA4326 | reverse complement strand
CGCTTTTCAAATACATCCTGAGTGGAGTTTGTAAGTCTGCCGTAGATGTTGCCTGCGTCAGCCAGACCGAAGCGGGCTGCTGCGTGGGCGGAATTATGGAACACATAAGATGTTGTTGCGTAAATGGGGACTGCTCTTGAATCGGTAACGGGGTCTGCCTGCTCCTGTCCTACATGAAGCTGCAATGTCTCAAAATGAAGTTTATTTGCCATAATTTTTTTCTCCTTTCTGCGGGGAATACCCGCAACGTTTTTTTTATTCCCTACTGCTTCAGTAGGTATCTATACTCTAGTCTCTTTTACCTAGTATGTCAATAGGTTTTATATTTTTTTTTCGTTTTTCTTTGTTTTTTTCTTATACAATACTACAAAAAAAATATTGTTAACTCATTTTATAAAGTTTAAAGTTTACAATTCTTTGTTTTTTCACTAAACTGAACAAAAAGTCACAAATGGACATTGTTTTCACTCAATTATTCTGCATCATCCATGCGTGGCTTTTACTACAAGAGGTAAAAAGATGACGAATATAATGGAACTCGCTGAAGAAATCATCAGGGGAAAAAGGCTTGGACGGAAGGATGACCTGTCCTTTTTTAAGACTTGCGACATAAAAGACCTTACACAAGCGGCAGACAAAATCCGCGCTCACTTTAAGGGCGACTATGTTGACCTTTGCACAATTATCAACGGCCGAAGCGGTCGCTGCGGAGAAAACTGCAAATTCTGCGCCCAGAGCGCCCACAATCACACAGGCTGTGAAGAATATTCCTTCATGGACGAAGAAAAAATCATTGCAGAGGCAAGGGCAAATCAGGACGAAGGGGTAAATCGCTTTGCCATCGTAACTGCCGGTCGAGCATTGACAGGCCAGGACTTTGAAAAAGCCCTTCATGTTTACCAGCGTATGCACAAGGAACTGAGCATCAATCTATGCGCCTCAATGGGATTTATTTCCAGAGAGCAATTCAGGAGACTGAAAGAAGCCGGTGTGACAAGCTATCATCACAACATAGAGACATCCCGCAGGAATTTCCCTAACATCTGCACAAGCCACAGCTATGACATGAAAATCGAGACAATCAAAATCGCCCAGGAAGAAGGCCTTTGCGTCTGCTCAGGAGGCATTATCGGCATGGGAGAAACTTTTGAAGACAGAATTGACATGGCACTTTCCCTTCAAGAGCTTGGAATCCGCTCAATTCCCATCAACGCACTTATGGCCATTCCAGGCACCCCATTTGAAAAAATCACGCCTCTTTCCGAAGAAGAAATTTTGCGCACTTTGGCCACATTCCGCTTCATAAATCCAGAAGCAAACATTCGTCTTGCCGCCGGGCGAAAACTGCTCTCCGAAAACGGCAAAAAAGCATTTGAAAGCGGCTGCTCTGCCACAATCACAGGCAACATGCTTACAACAAGCGGAAGTACAATCAAGGGCGACATCAAAATGCTAAGTGAAATGGGAAGAAAGACAAGCACAAGGAAAGGCACGGCATGTGATTCTTCTGACTGTGGCTGTGATTGCAATTGCTGTGATTCAGCTAATTCCGGCGACCATTTGCAAGAAACTTGTTAAAAAACTTTATTTGGCCTCTATTTCCCTCTTCAAGAGCCTGGCATCGGCATTGCTTCTGTCAAGGCTGATGCTGTAGGCGAGGGAAGTTTTTGCTCCGTCAAAATCTCCAGAATCAGCCTGAATTTTTGCAAGACGGTAGAGCAACTTAGACTTGATTTGAGGCGACCGTGTTTTTCCAGCCGCAAGAGAATACAAATCCATAGCTTTCTTTCGCTCACCCGTACTTGAATAAATCATTGCCAGGTTTGCTGCGCTGGAAGAAGCCGCCAATGGCGACACAGACGAGACAGAGCCGCTTGCATTGGCTCTTTTTACGCCACCAGTCTCAAAAAGCACATATTCATAAAGACGTTTTGCAGCCGAAATGTTTTTTTCGAGCAGTGAAAAATAGGCCGCAAATTCAACTTCCCAGACTTCCATGCGCTCACTTTTGTCTGCCGCCCTGTCTCCAAAGGCAAGCCGGGCAACGCTTTCGGGAATGACTGGTACTTTCTCGCTTTTTTCACCGCCAAAGACATCAAGCTTAACTTTTTCGGAAGTTCCGCCCTCAGCTTGCTTTTGCCTGTAATTCAGGTCAAATTTCGCATCGATGTAATTCATAAAAAGCTGGCGGCCTTCATCGATAAGACCATAGGAAAGGAATTTCTGTACGGCAAACTGAAGGAGATGCGGCGGGTAAATGTTGCTTCCAAGCTCGTTTTGTTCAAGCTCATTCCAGATAACGGAAGTCTTTTGGGTAAGATTCAAATCAGGGTTGTTTTTTAGATAAAGCGAAAGACGCTCGACAATCAAATCATCATCATGGCGAAGACCTGCCCGGCTTTCCCTTTCAAGAGTCTCTTCCATTCGATAAAGGGCATCAGATATGGTAAATTTAGGTCTCTCGTCAAATTCCCTCATGCGGCTTGTTCGCAGAGAAGTTTTTCTCAAAGCCTTTTCAAGCTCGCTCATCTGATGAGGCTGTGAATCCTTCCATGAAAGCTTGCCATAAGAAATCAAGGCCGGGATAAAGTCTGGTTCGGAAACAAAAGCCTCAATCAGATACTCATAAGCCTTGCGGTAGTCCTCATGCCTGAAAGAGTATAAAGCCGAATTCACAAGTATCGAAGGAATCAACTTTGATGAAGAGTTTTTAGCTGAATTTATGTAATTTTCCCGATTTTTTTCCGCACTTTCCTCATCCCCCAGCATCATGTAAGAGTCGGAAGCAAGAAGAGAGGCAGACGATCTGAGCAAGCTTGATGAAACTTTTTCCAGGTTCTGCGCCGCAATATCATAATTGCCTGAATCATACTGAACGAAAGCCCAGAAAAGAGCGTCTTCTGAATCAACAGGCTCCTGCTGTAAGGCTGCCGCCATTGAATACTCACCCCGCAAGAGATAAATCAAGGCACAGTTTCTTAGCCAGCGACTGTCATTTGTTCCCACATAAGAATCGTAATAAGCTGATGATATTTGTCTGGAATAAAAGGGACTTGAAAAATCTGAAAGGTTCTCGTCCTGCAAGAGTTTTTTCATTATGGCTTCGGAGCGAATCGAACCGTATTTTGTGCCTTCAAGAGTTTTGGAAAGCTCGATAGCCTGAGTCAGTCTGTTTTGTTTGAGCAAAAAGTGAGCATAAACTGCCGTAAGCTCGGGATTTTCGGGCAGTTTTTTTAGGCCTTCGGAAAGAAGATTTTCTGCCCTTTTTTCTTCGCCTAATTTCATGTAACGGCGGAAAATTCCCAAACGGGCAAAGGAACTGTATGCTTTTTTTTCTGATTTTTTTAGCAGCCTCATGGCCTCGGCGGCATCACCGTTCTTGATGAAAATATCAACGCTCTCCATTGCGCTCATAAAGGTAGCGTCATCAGATTTTGAGCAGGATGCAAAAAAAATTCCTGCCAGAAAAAGAATTGAGCAAAATGCGATTATTTTTCGTGGGGCAGGATTTTTTTTCATTTGGAACTCCGTTTTGTCATTCCTCTTGTGATTTCTACAAATCTTTTTTGATGTTATCAAGGATTGCGTTCACGAATTTGTATGAGTCATCCGGTCCGTAATTTTTTGCGATGTCAATTGCCTCGTCAATTACGATTGAAGGCTCCACATCCTTCATAAACATGAGTGAATAAACGCTCATTCTGAGAATTGCAATCGTAACCTTGTTAACACGGTCAAATTCCCAGTTCGTGAGGTGAGCTTTGATGACCTCATCGATTTTCTGAACATTCTCAATTGTACCGGCGATAAGCATTCTCGCAAAAGCGGCACTGTCATCGCTGACAGACAAACCTTCTGAGCCAGGTTCTGAAGAAGTCTTTACCCATGAAAGTTCGAGAAGGTCTTTTTCGCTCATTCCGCCGACATCCCAGGAATAAAGCCCCTGGAATGCAGTAATTCTAGATTTCCTTCGTGACATTATTTATCCCAATCAAGCAGTTTTTTGAGTTTTTCGTCTTTCTGCTTGTATTCAAAGTTGCTAGGAGTCCGCAAACTCTTTGTGATGTCCTGAACGGCAGCAACAAGAGCCTGGCTCTGCATCTGATTAGTAAGATTCTGTTTGATGTAGTCATAAACTGTGATTGTAGTTTCCGGCTGAACCAGGTCAGAAATTCCAAGCATTTTTGCGGCATATTTCTGGCGAACCACATAGAACTGGAAATCAGTCTCGGTTTCGTTGAGACTAGAGATGTAATTCAAATCTCGTGTGAAAAGCTCCAGCAAGTCATTGTAAGAAATTCCCAGTTGCTGTGCGTGCTGTGCTGTTTTTCCAATAAAGAGATCGCCACCCTGATAATCTTTTCCAGAGTCGGTCTTGATTTTATCGAATGAAAGGGACTTGTTTTTTACGGCATTGAGCATTCCCTCAGCCTTTGTTTTAGCACCTTCGGCATTTCCAGCTTTTGGAACAACGACGAGGAAAAGCTTTACCATGTCGTTCTGAACGAAAGAAGCCTTATTGAGGTCATAGAATTTGCGAATGTCTTCGTCTGTAGGAGCAACCTTAGTAAGCTCTCCCTGTTTCTGCTGAATGACATACTGCTGAGCCAAAAGCTGATTTTTGAGATAAGCCTTGTAATCGTTTACGCCCATTCCAACCTGCTGCTTCATAAAATCATCGAGGGAAAGATTTGTTTCTTTTTTGACGATTTCAGCGAACTCAGCCTCTGTGACATTGCGGCCAACCTGCTGGGCAATATTCTGCAAGAAATACTGGTTCACCTGAGTGTCAGTGATGTTCATTCCTGCCTTTGTCGCAGCCTGAACGACGAGTTTTTCGTCAATCATGGCATCGAGGATTTCTTTTTTCTGCTCAACGGTGAAAGACTGAAGATTATTCTGTTTCTGATAAGTCTCAACACGGTTCTTCAGCTGTTTGAGCGTAATCGTCTCAGACTTGTTGAGTTTTACGACTGCCAGTGGCTGCAAATCCGACTGAGCGAATGCACCAAAGGCAAATGAAAGTAAAATTGTGGCAGCAAGTAAAATTTTTTTCATAATATGTTTTTTCCTGTTAAACTCCGCGTTAGCGGCGTTGCATGGATGCAACGAATATGCGAGTTTTTGCCAGTGGCAAAAACTCGGCCGTGAGAAAATTACACGGATGTAATTTTCTCATGCCTCCTATTGTTTGTTGAAATTGTGAATGCAGTATGCGCCGGCAGCTATAACCAGTGCCTCGCATACAGATACCTTGATCCAGAATCTTCTCCGTTCAGAAACTTTTGTGCATTTCTGGCGGAGAGCCTCGTTTTCGTTGCAGAGTGACTGGACTAATTGTTCATACCCTGCGACATCCTCCTTCCACTGGTCACGCATTTCATCGATGACCCCGTAGATTTGCTCAAGCTGCTCAGAACTCACCGTTTGAAAGGATGTTTCTGATTTTCTCCTTTGCTCCGGCTGCTGTTCGCGCAGGCTTTCCTGCCCCCTTGTTCCGTGCGGATTTGCACAAAGCGGGTGAAGGGCTGCGAACAGAATCAGAAGCAAAGCCGTCATCTTTCTTTTCATCTTCATACTCTCCTTTTCCAAGATGATTCATAATCTGCTTTCCCGTCCTGTTCGTTATGATTCCGAGAATCAGCGAGCACCAGAC
>DGTW01000099.1 GCA_002393835.1 Treponema sp. UBA4326 | reverse complement strand
GGAGACCTGCTATAAAAAGTCAATAGATTAAGATTGGGAATTTATAGCTTCGTCAGCCAGTTTAGAAACATCGATTGAAGGAGGATAAACAGGCTTATATTCTTCACCAGATTTCAGCATTGCAAAGATGGTGTTAAGAAGTTTGTGGCATATGTAACCCATGGCTTGAGAATATGATTTTCCAGAACTCATTTTCTGCTGGAAAAGATATTTGAAAAGCGAATCATGAGAAACAGAAACAACACCAGCAAGCCAGATTGCACGGCGTAAATAAGGTGAACCACGTTTTGACATATGACTTTCAGTTCCGACAAAGTTGCCGGATTGCTTTACAGAAGGATCCATTCCAGCAAAAGCAATAAGCTGTTTTGGCTGCTCAAAGCGGTTGATATCACCAATTTCACTGAGAATTGCAGCTCCAAGAGTTGTTCCAATTCCAGGAATTGTAGCAAGCTTTGTGTTGAATTGCTCAAATTGAGAAGCAATGATTTCTTCAATGTCAGAAATCTGCTTTTCAAGTAATTCAATCTGCTCAAGCATCTGGCGGATTAAAAGAGAAGTCATGTCAGATGAGAGCATGGCTGCAAAAGAATTTGAAGCAAGTTTCTTTAATTCTTTTGCTTTGGTTTCTGAGAAACGCCCACGACTAGATTTTTTAAGAAGTTGTGTGAGTTTTTCAGTTGGGATTTCAAGGATTTGTTCCGGAGAAGTGCATTCCTTCATAACTTGAACAGATGTTTTTCCGAACATATCGCTGAAAAAGTCCTGATATTCAGGAAAAACTCGGTCCATCATGGCAATAATCTTACGTTTAAGGTCAGAAGCCATATCGACCAAATAAAAACGCTGACGGCTTAAATCCCGCAAGGAGATGATTTTGTCATCAGCAAGCTGAGTTTCGGAGTATTGTCCTATTCTGATTACATCAGCAATTATTTTTGAATCTACTGAATCAGTTTTTGTTTTGCGGATATAAAGATTTCGCAAAGCATCAGACTGCAGCGGATTAATGACATGAATCTTAAAGTTTTTGTCAGACAGCCAGGTATAGAGATTCAGCCAGTAATGGCCTGTGGCCTCCATGCCTATTTCGAACTGAGAAAGATCAGTAGTGACGGAACTGAACTTTTCCAGAAGTAAATTAAAGCCGTCAATGGTATTGGAAAACTTGAAAGATTTGCCAATAAGTTTGCCCTCATCAGTTGTGATGGCAGCCTGATGAGTCTTTTTAGCGATATCAATGCCAACAAAATACATAGGATCTTGCTCCCAAAGGTGAAAAGATTTTGTGAAATATGAATTATCTTGACTCTGCTGACTCACAACCTCGTCTGAGATCCGGCATCAAAGTGTCATCCTGCTTATTGGTGAACTGTCATACAGAGCAAGACTTCCAGTCTCCATTACGTAGTCAAAAGCTACAAGGTAAGAACGGAATATCTTTCATAAGACACAGGCTTATTTTCCTAAATGATGCAAGATAATTCAATTACTTTAATATACGAGGTAAAGGCTTATGTCTTATGATGCTATTGCAAATGCAATTCCTACAATGACTTATGAAGAACAGGTAAATTTGCTTTCTGCACTGATTGATGCCGTAAAAAAGGGAATCCACAGTAATGCGGAAAAAAAATCAGAAGCAAAAGACCACAGAGACTCATATCCAGAAGGATACTTTGACCTGTTTGGTTCTTGTGATGACGACTCTTTTGTTGAGCCTGAAGAACTTGCCTGGGAACTGGAAGACAAAAAGGAGTTTTTCTGATGTATTATTTGGATTCAAATGTCATAATCGATGCCACCGCAAGAAAAACAGCGTCATTACTATTGCCATATTTTGAAAAATTGGAGCCGTCTCAAATCTGTATTCCTTCAATTGTTCTTGCTGAATTAGAATTTGGTGCCCGTCATTCCAAAGATTATGAAAAGAATCTTAAGATAGTTTCGGAATTTATAGCTCCATTCCGAATAATTCCATTTTCAGAAAAAGAAGCCAGTTCCTACGGAAAAATCAGGGAGCAGCTTACTAAAGACGGAAAACTGATTGGACCAAACGACATGCTCATTGCGGCAACTGCACTTGCAAACGAAGCGGTTCTTGTAACACACAATACAGATGAATTTTCAAGAGTAAAAGGGCTGGCTTTGGAAGACTGGAGAAAGTGACCTTGCGTGATTTATTAGACATTCTGCAGGGGGCTCTATGAATCCCGCAGAAACAAACCTTGCAGTCTTTCAGTTTATAGAGCTTCTTTCCATCATCTCCATTTTATGCCTTGCCTTTATCCTTTTTCTTCTTTCATACATCAAGAGCAGGGAAAAGAACAGAAACCTTGAGGAGCAGAACAGAAAGGAGCGTCTTGTTACCGAGACAATCACCCAGGTGCAGGAAAACGAGAGGAGCCGCATCAGCCGTGATTTGCACGACACGGTAACTCAGGACATCCGCACTGCCCTGCTCTACGCTCACAAGCTGGGCGAATCAAAAAATCTTTCTGAAGACGAGAAAAGCCTTTTGCAGAAGATTCAGAAAATCGAAGAAGAAAATCTCAAAAATATCCGCAACATCATCAGAAATCTTACTCCAAGCGAAATAGAAAGTGCCTCCATCACACAGTTGCTTTCAGAACTTTGTGAAAACACAACAGAAAGGAGCGGAATTGCGTGCAAGTTTTACGCAGAGGAAACGGAACTCCTGTCAAAAATCACCACGGAGCAGAAGCTGCATATTTTCAGAATCGTTCAGGAAAGCATTAACAACGCCATAAAACACGCAAAGGCAAGCGAAGTAAGCGTAATTGTCCGAAAAGAAAATGACAGCGCAGACGCAAAGACCCAGGGCCTTTTATTTATGATTAGCGATGACGGAAGCGGATTTTCCCCGATTCAAGAAGAGAGCCAAGACATAATTTCCCAAAGTACCCGCCTGGGCATAAAAGGAATGAAAAGCCGTGCTGCACTTTTGGGCGCAAAGCTTGAAATTAAAAGCGATGAAGAAACTGGAACGCAGGTCAAGCTTTTTTTGCCGGTAAAATAATTTTCCCGATTCCTTTGTAGCAGACCCACCCGATGCTCACGCTGATTGCCTTGTCAAGGATATTCACCGGAACTCGTGGCAGCAGGGCGGAAATGAATGCCGAGATGTTGTTGCTGCTTAAAAGGGCATACATGAATTTCACCTGAGAATCTTCGTTGTAACCGGTAAAAATATTGAGAAGCGTAAAAATTGTGGCACCTTCAAGACTGACAATAAGGGAAATCAAAAACACAAGAAGGATAAGGTCAGGAATCTCAATCTTCTTTCGGATTTTGATATAGATTCTGATTATTATCACAATGGTCAGGCTGCAGATTACCCAGACCAGCGACCACAGGGGAACTTTTTCATAAATAAAAGTCGTGGTAATGTGATACAAAAGCGCGCTTATGGTACCGCACACACCCCCAAAAAATGAAGCCGAAATCGTAAAAATTGTGTCCATGTAAAGTGGAAGCGGATTAAACTTCTGAAGATAGTTTACCCCAATATTCAAAGCGGCAAAAATAAGACCAAGGGGAATCTGCCATTTTAAGGGATAGGTGAATTGAGAAAGGTTTGAAGCACGCTGATTTTCTGTCAAGTTTTCCATTTGAAATAACTCTAGCATAAGTTTCAAAAAAGATAAAGAAAGCGACTTTGTTTTGTTTTTGGCTCTTTTTACAATGTAGGTCTTCGTCTTGTCTGCAATGCAGATGACAGTGTAAAAGGAAGTATCACAACCCGTG
>DGTW01000275.1 GCA_002393835.1 Treponema sp. UBA4326 | reverse complement strand
CAGAAGAAGAAGTGACAGAAATAACAAAAGCCACTTTTGTTGCAGAGACAATCAATGGGGAAGGGGACTTAACGGGCTTTAACAGCGAGGAAACAGCCTACAAAATCGCATACAACAACAGCTTCAACGCATTTGATTTGTATTTCCCCATTTGCGGAGGAAGCATACACGGACTGCTCCGCTATAACCGCGAGCGGGGAGCATCCTCGTTCTACACCGTCGGCATGGATTCCGACATGAGTTCGTATTCTGGTCAGGTTCCTTTTTCGGTAGTCAAGCGGGTGGACAAGGCGGCACAAAAGTGCATAGAGCAGTGGCTTTCAGAGGGTAAAGTCGCTCATTATCAGAGACTGGGGCTTGGCGAAGGCTACACAGAGCTTGTGGTTTCAGAAGGCTATGAAAGCCTTTCTGCCGTCGTGCAGGAAAATCTTTCAGAAGCGATTGCAAGGGAGAAAGAATACTATGAGGAGTAGATGCAAATTTGTTTTTCTTTTTTCGCTTATTTTGATTTTGCTGACATTTTCTTCCTGCAAAACCGATGACGATGATTCTCACCCTGCAAAATCTTCCCTTGAAAAAGTGAATGTCGCGGTAGTCCTTCCTCTTACGGAAGGCACGGTTCAAGAAGTCCGTTTTAAGCGTGTCGCCGAATGGTATCTTACGACTCTCGAAAAGGCGACGGGCGTTTTTTCAACTCCGTTCACGCTCAACATCGAATGGTACGACGAAAACACAGCGAATCTGGATTCCCTTTCTTCGACACTTTCTTCGCGCTCTGATTTGCTTGCCGTAATCGGACCTATGTATTCAAGCCATGTTCAGATTTTTGCAAACAAATGCTACGAAACAAAAAAGCCCCTTATCACTCCATGTGCTTCAAGCGAGACTGTCATCCGCGCGTATGCGGTGAATGCCGCCGTCAAGGACAAGAAATCGCCTTTTCTGTGGACACTCACCGAGTCCGATGTCTCGCAGATTGAGGCTTTGCTTTCAAAAGTTTCCACTTACGGCGGAAAAAGCGTTTCATTGCTCGCAAGTGCCGATGTTTACGGAAAGACGTTCTTTGACTGGGTGCCGTTCCTTGCCACCGAGCTGGAACTGGAAGTCAGGCAGAATGTCATTTACGAAACCGACACCGTAAAAAAAGACTATGAATCTGGTACGGTCCCAGTTTCACTTCCGGAGGCGGCTGAGACGGTTTTGTCATCGGACGCGGATTTTGTCATTTGCGCATTCTCTTCCTACGCTGATGCCGAAACAGTGCTCAAAAAGCGGGAAGAAATCGGTGACACGGCCCCGCGCCTTCTTTTTTCGGACACGGCTTTTACGGCAGAACTGCTTTCTTTTATGGAAGGAGAGGACTGCCTTGCTGAGGGAATTGAAGGAACCGCCCCGTATGCTGACCCTGAGAGCGCGTTCGCCGTGGATTATGCCGCCCGGTTCGGCAAAAATCCCGTCGTCGGCGAGGCTCAGTTCTATGATTCGCTTCTTTTGTGTTCGTTTGCCGCAGCAGGTTGTTTCTGCAACAAAAAAAACGGTGATACGAACGCTTTTACGAACGAAAAAGTGAATGCCGAGCTTCGAAAGATGAACGAGGCAAATGCGGGAAGCGAATACGCATGGAATCTTGTGGGCATGGTCGTTGCATTAAAGAGCCTTGACAAGGGCGTGTACACGAACTTGTGCGGTGCTACGGGCCTTCTTGACTTCGACAAGGAAACGCTCACATCGGCTTTGTACAGCATTTATGTACATTGGTGCGTAGTCGATGGAAAATTCGTGCCGCTTGAATTCACATCGACCGAAAGCAGCTCGCACTCAAGCGGAAACAGGGCAAGCTGGGAATGGATTGCAAGTTTTGACGACAACGAAGATATTGAGAATTCCGAGAATTCAACCGTCTCATACGGCGACATGGAAGAGCAGTGGGCGGTCATCGTTGCGGCATCAACTACATGGGCGAACTACCGTCATCAGGCAGACGCACTTTACATCTACCAGCTTTTGCGCAAAAACGGCTATCCTGATGACAAAATTATCCTGATTCTTGCGGACGACATTGCGAATCACAGGCGCAACAAGCGGCCTGGAGAAATAATCGCCCGCTTTGAAGGCGAAAACCTGTACACCGATAATTTGCAGATTGATTATCTTTTAGAGGAACTTAGCGCCGAGGATATGTCAAAAATCATGCAGGGGGAAAGCATCACTCTGGAAAATCGGGAGACATTAAGGCTCTCTCATCCTCATCTTGTTGAAACGCCTACGATTCTTAAAAGCGGCTCTGACTCAAACGTCCTGTGGTTCTGGTCAGGGCACGGAACGAACATCAGGGGCGACAGCGAGAACGGCTATTTCGTATGGGAAGGAAAAAATTCTGCCTATAAAGGCTTCACCACGGACTTAATGAAAAACACGCTCGAATCGATGAGCAGTGACAGCGATGGAAAAAAGCATTTCAGACAGCTTCTGATTGTCACGGAAACCTGCTATTCGGGAAGCGTCATGCATATCTGCTCTGGAATCGAGGGCGTGCTTGCCTTTACCGCCGCCAACGGTTCTGAAACATCCCTTGCCGATTTGTACAGCGTAGACCTGAAAGTGTGGCTTTCAAACCGGTTCACCAAGAACTTTACGGAAAGCATAATAGAAAATTCGGGGATTTATTACGCCGATTTGTACAAATATCTTGTGAAAAACACGATTGGCTCTCATGTCAGGCTTTTCAACGGTACCTGTTTCGGAAACCTGTATAATCTAAGTCCGAACGAGCTTGTTGTGTACAAGGTGCCTGATTGATTTCAAAGCTTTTACTGGTGCAAGTTATCTGGATTTGTGATATAATTATCTCATGGAAAAGAAATTTTATAGTCCGCGCGAAGTTGTTGTTGGCGCCAGCTATCGGCGCTTGGAAACGCTGTTTTATGGCTAATAAACCGGCTCCATTTATCTTGACGGTCTTCGCGGGTGCTCCTCTTACACAGACAATCTACGGCTTCCTTCTCATGCAGCAGATGGCAGGCTCAGCAAAAATCGCTGAGAACCCATTGTTCTTCCTCGGTCTTGGTATTGCGGCTGGTCTTGCAATGTGTTTCTCTGCTATCGCACAGGGAAAAGCCGGTGCCGCAGGCTCAGACGCTCTCGGTGA
>DGTW01000049.1 GCA_002393835.1 Treponema sp. UBA4326 | reverse complement strand
CCTCCCTGTGTCTCGCAGTAAGTTTTTCTGCTACATTAATACATGGCTTTAGCATACAAGCCGGTACAAATACTATAATCTCTTCTTGCAATATGCTCACCTCTGAAATAGTCAAAAAATGCCCGACATGCGTCATCATCGTAAATGACAATTTTTCATAAAGTAAATGCTATTTGCTTCGCGAAAGGCAATTCCTGACGCATCGCGACAAATGTGACTTTCGGAGAAGCCATTGTTTTTTTATCATATTTCATCCCTATCATTCGCCGATTTCCTTTCTTATTAATTACGAAAAAATCAGAATCTTTCATGTGGTTAATTATTTCATCGCTTGTCTGACAGAATGAAACTGTTTTTTGCCAATATAATGAATTGAAATTTTTCGTTAGCATTTTGCGACTCCTATTAAACGATGATTTCAATTGTAACATGTACCCATATCATCTTGTGATAGGGTGAAGAGAAATTTCCTGTTCAATTATAGAATCCACGAATCCGCACCAGATATGCCTCTCCTTCTTCTTTTGAAACTTTATCCTTCGTAAAAGATTTTAATGTCGCTCTTGCCCTTTTGTCGAACTTTGCGGTAGCTTTCAGACAGTCGCGGGCTTTTTCGTAGTTCGGCTCCGTGCCCCAGCCGTAGCGGTAACACTCATAAAGGTCTATATTTGCTTTTTTGTAGCCTGAATTTGCGGCGGCTTGGAGATAGGAGAACGCTTTTTCGAGGCTTGAAGGCTTTTTCCAGCCGCAGATGTGAAACCAGGCTTCTTTTGCCATTGCGGGCGGATAGCCTGCTTCAGCGGATTTCTGATTCCATTCGTGGGCTAACTGGAGAGAATTTCCATTTTTCGCTTCAATCTTGTGATTTACATACATCTCAGAAATTGCAAACATCGCTTTTCCGCTTCCACTTTGGGCGAGCCATTCCAATTTTTTGAGTTTTCTGTTTGCACGAGAATCTTTGACGGCATCAATTTTTTCTTCAAGCCATTCTTTAAGCGTGATTTTTCTGAATGCAAGGCAACGCTTCCTGTTTCCGTTTTCCCAGACTTCACGCTCATACCACACGGAGCGATTCCCAAGATACTGAATGAGGCAGGCTTCTTCATCGTCTTCGTCATTGCTATTTTCAAGCGACAGTTTGAGGTCTTTCACAGAATCATAGTCCAGTGTTTCATCTGTCCACATTTCTTCGCGTTTTGCAATTTTTTCAACAGAATCCCATCTCGTTTCTTTTACATGCTGCACCTTGTTTTGCTCGAAGTTATAAACGAATCTTTCTTCCAGCCATTCCACTTCATCATAAGGATTCTCATTCGGCATCTCTTTTCGATGGTATGTAAGATTTCCATCTTTGTCGTATTCCCACCATTCTTCTTTACCTTCAGAATCCTTGCGATGAACCTTCTTTCCGTCATCGTAGTATTCTTTCCATTCCTCAAACCCGTTCGGATGCAGAATGTGAATTGTCCTGCCTTCTGTGTCATAGTCTATGACGGCGACTGTTTTTACGAGAAATTTGAGTTTCATGATTTTCCTCCTTGTGTGGGTAATCCTATTTTGCCATGCAATACTAACGAGCAAAACAGGTAGCATGAAAATGAATCCACCAATCCGAAAACTCCCTGCTTATTTTTTCATCCAAGAACAGTTTACCCCCCAATTGTTCTGCCAAAAAATATTCTTTTGTCATTGGTCTAAGATTTTCTACGCGGCTCCGAATAACCTCTGCTTTTTTCTCTGAGTGCAAATGCCGGGTGACCAAAGTGTTTGATTTCTCCATATTTTCGAACAGCTCTTTCAGCCTCTTTCTCCATCCTCAACGCGGCATTTAGAGCAGTTTTTTTCTTTTCTGCCGAAATGCGTTTAAGAAAGTCCTCATCTTCTGCCACCTTCATCATACTAATGGCAAAACGAAGAAATTCCGTTTCTTCTTCATTCTTAGGATATGGAAAATTTTGCAAGCACTCAGCATCAACAAACGAAAGCACCAGTTTTTTAACCATAGTGACGAGGGTATCAGTATCACCTTTGTTTAAAGACCGCTGCAAAAGTCTGTTTCTAATGATTCTCATAATACACTTCACGAATCTGCTCATGGTATGACACTCCTTCTTTACAGAGTTTTATTATGACAGTTGAATCTATCATTTTGTGATAGGGTGAAATTATTTCCCGTAAATCAGGTTCCATTCGTCCGCACTCACATCGCAGTAGTGGAAATCCTGTTCGAACTTTGTTTTTTGCTTTGGGAGATTGAAGAGTTTGCAGACTTTGTTCAGGTCGGATTTTGAGACATTGTTTCCGTGATAGACAAAAAAAGTGTCGGTATCAGAATGATAGACAACCCGCCCGCGTGGAATTGAAAAATATTCTTCCTGCAAGGCTTGTGGCAGAACCGCCAGTTTTCCGCTATTCCGTAATTCTTCCCAGTAGTCAGCGTGGTCTTTTGTTCCTGTGACGGCTTCTCCGTAATGCGGGCCGACAGCAAGCGGAACAAAATGAGAAAAGACGATTTCATGCTGATACAGCCAGAAAATACCGACAGCAGGCGAGAGGAATTCGTTGGTGGAGAGAGATTTTTTTATTGTCATGGAATTGCCCCCTTTGCGTGAGGTTATTCCATTGTAACACGGCACTCTAGCATTTGGTGATAGGGTTAATTTGAATTTTTGAAAATATTTCTTATGCAGTAGTTCGGCTCTTTCAAATCGAAATTCCACGTATGCATAGAATCCCCGCCACATTTTTTCCTCTCTTTGCAAGAAGAACAAATTCTGCTTTCCAATGTCCTGTCCTTGCGGAAAATCTGAAACCTGTTTTCCCAAACATCTACAAAATCATCAGTTCTTACATTCCCTTGCACAAGTTCTGGTCGTCGTTCGATATCAAGGCATGAGGCAATGTCTCCGTTGGCCATAACGCTCGCGACACCAATTCCAGCCGTGCAGAAAAAATACCACTCACGAACCTCGTGTTCATATTTTAAAGGAAGAAAATGGGAGCAGCCGTAACTTATCCGTATATTTGGATCTGAGTGCCTGTGTTCTATAATAAAATCAAGCAATCTTTTTAGTTCGTTTGCATCAAGAAGTAATTCGTCATTTATTTTTGCTCGTCCAATAGGTTCCATATTCACAACTCTCCAAGAATAAAAATGATTTATGGAGAAAAACTTGAACATATCCTCAAGTTCAGCAATGTTCTTTTTGTGAATGACCGTCAGGGCCTCGGCTTGAATTCCTACACGCCTAAGATTTTCAATTCCTTTTATTGCAAGGTCAAAGCATCCTTTTCGATTCCGGAAAGTTTCATGAGATTTTTCCAGACCATCGATGCTTATGGTGATAGTATCAAGTCCGGCCTCGGCAATTTTTACAGCCAGGTCTTCGGTTATAAGCGTTCCGTTAGATGTAATCCCGCAGCAGAAACCAAGCTGATGCGAATATCGGATAATTTCAACCAAATCAGGATGCAGAAAAGGTTCTCCACCTGTAAGACATACCCAAATATCTTTTGTGTTATAGACGGCCGCAACTTCATCGAGCGTCTTTTTTATAAGCCCGAAATCAAGGAAAGTGCTGTTACTTGAAAGGCAGTTGCTTCCACAATGCAAACAGTTCAAATTGCAGCTGTCAGTCAACTCAAAAAAGAGGAATCTTAGTTTTGGATGCTCCCTAAGATAATCACGGTATTCAGCGATTTCTTGCAGGGCGGATTTTTTTTGTAAGTTTGTAAAAATAGATTTAATCATCTTTTTCTGGTTCACTCATATTTTGATTTTCAGCCTGTTTCTTTAATTCATCATCTAAATCTGTCCTGTTTTTGATAATCTTTTTTATTTTTTCAAAAACAGACATTTTCTTTTCCGGTTTTGCTATTCCTGAACCATATAATCGTTCATAGGAATGAGACCGCAGCTTTTCTATTTCCTTCTTTGATAACATGAAGTGCCTCCCTGTATTCTATTGTACCTTGCTCCAGTATCATCTTGTGATATTATTGTTGTTTCTCATCGTTTCCATCGCATTCATAAAGTCGCGTGCCGATGTTATCATTTTTCCGTCATCAGAGTAGGTGAGATTTGTAGAAATTTCCATATAAGGTATTTTTTGTTCCAACATTGTCACATACCTGTACATTTTTCGCGGGCAGAACCATTTTGCTATCCAACGCAGGTATTGGGAAATTCCGTAAAAGGCTTCGGCAATCGCACCGGTCATTGCAGCGATTGTGTCACTGTCACCACCAATGCTGATGGCGTTTCTGATTGCATCGGTAAAACTTTCTGATTCCAAAAAACAGACAATCGCCTGCGGAACTGAGTCCTGACAGGTTGAAGACCATTTATAATTACTTCTCAAATCTTCAAGCGTGAAATTTAGTGCATAATAATTGTCATTTACATAGGAGCGGATTTCTTCTTTCGTTTTTCCGATTCTTGCCAGAAACACGCACACGGCTATTGCTTCCGCCCCTTTCAGCCCTTCGGGGTGATTGTGCGTTACTTCCGTGACGATGCGTGAAAGCCGCTTACATTCTTCCAAATCTTTCGCCAGAAATCCTAC
>DGTW01000165.1 GCA_002393835.1 Treponema sp. UBA4326 | reverse complement strand
TTAAAACAGTCAGGGCGCTTGGAATTACAGACGGACCCGTTCACGGCGAGTATATGATTGATGAAAATGGTCCCGTTCTTATAGAAGCTAACTGCCGCGTGATGGGAGGAAGTGTCCCGCCAGGATTTTTAGACAAAGCCTTTGGCTATCACGAAACGGATGTAATTCTGGATTCTATGCTGGATGCCGAATATCACAAGGCTTTTCTGAAAAAGCCCTATTCTCCTTTATTAAAGGGCTATGTTAAGGATTTTTATTCTGACAGAGACAAAAAAATTTCTTCATCAGGAATTATTCCGATTCTTCTGAATTTAAAAAGCTATTACTCCGGCTGGGTGGAAAATGCCGGAAAAACGGACTGGCTTCCTGAAACAATTGATCTTGAGACCGAGACAGGCTGTATTTATCTGGTTCACGATGACCCGAAAATTGCGAAAAGAGATTTTGACCTTCTTATGCTCATAGAGGAAAAATATCCGGACCTTTTGCACTCAGACAAGCCTTTATTTCTCCCTCCCGAGGACAAATCTGAACTTACGCCAGAGATTGAGGAAATATGTAAGCGTGATACCGAAACTCTGATTTTCGACATCATTTCATTCTATAAAAACGGCTCTAAAGGAAATCCAATAGTTCCTGAAAAGCTTGTGAAGGCAAAGCCCTATAACCAGGAGATTATGGATTTACTGAAAAGCATAAGCGGAGCATGATTCAATAGGCGGTTCCCGGGTAAAATCTTTTGAGAAAATTGCATATTAAAATTCCTACTAATAGAACTTATATGATATAATTTTTTTATGATTCAGCTGAATATCAGAAAGAAATCTATTACAGTTTTTTCTACCCTATGTACACTCTTTGCCCTTGCTTTTCTGACAGCCTGCGCAAGTAAAGCTCATCATGCTCAGCTCCCGCCTCCTGTGGTGCACATTGCCTGGAGGCCGTCTACAAAAAGCGATACTTATCAAAGCGTGCTTCTTGCCCTGAAAAATGTTGGGGCTGATGCCCGAATGCTTCCTCAGGTGCTCTCTCAGGACATTCTTTACGATAAGGATGGCATGGTTCAGAAAGACTGTTTGACTGAAAAAGGAATGATTAAGCTAAGTTATGCCAAAAAAGTCCTGGAAAATGGCAGGAAGCGTTCTAATGTTGAAGAAATTGTAGGGAAAAATAAGGTGAAGGCGGTCATCTTTACTGGTGGTGGCGACATAAGCCCTTCGTTCTTCAATCCGCCGGAAGAAGAGGGCAATGCCGGAGAAGCATTTGAGCCGGAACGTGATATATCTGATTTTCTGCTGATGGAATATTGTCTGGAGCATGACATTCCCATTCTTGCCATCTGCCGTGGAATGCAGATGCTGGCAGTCCTTACCGGCGGCAAAATCGTGCAGGATTTCAGCCTCTACTTCAAGGAGCAGGGGGTGGCCTATAACAACATGCACCGCCAGCTGCCTTCAGAAAATCAGGACTATGCCCTTCATGATGTTGCCGTAACTTCAGATGAGTCGATTTTCCGCCGTATTGCGGGTTCAAGTCTGCTTTTCCGTGTGCCTTCCTGGCATCATCAGGGAGTTTTGCAGACAGAAAAAAGCCGCTTTGTGACTACAGGCTACACAGTTACCTGTGGCATTCCTTTTGTGGAAGCTATGGAAGTTCCCGGAAAGAAATTTGCCCTTGGCCTGCAATTCCATCCGGAAATTGTAGTCTCAGAAAATCCAGAGGGAAAAGAAAAGGAATTCTTTGATTACGATATAGCCATTGGCTTTTTTGAGGCGATTGCAGGTAAATAGCCTGAACCGTCATTTTTGGAAAAAACGGCGGTTTTTAGTGAGTCAATCTTAATTTTGCATAGCGAAAGATGTAGCCGTAATCCTTAGACTGCCCATTAAGGAAAGAGTGCGTTTACTATGCCGGCAAGAACGTCATCATCGAACATGTGCTCACCATAGGGAATCTCTCCCCCTTCAGAAACTGGAATGCCGCCTTCTACATTTGACCAGTCTTTGCGGGAAACCCGTTCAAGACCAGAATACTGATAGTGGAAGTCGTCTGCGGTACAGGCAAATCTTACGACACAGCTTCCTCCGCCGCTTTTCTGACCGATTATTTTTATGCCGTTGTCTGCACAGATTGCAGGCATTGCATTTCCACAGGAGAAAGACATAAGACTTGTAAAGATCAGAAAATTATAACTTTTCTTCTTGTCATTGCTGTCGATTTTTCCATCGAGATTCAAATCACTCCTTGCCGTAAGGATTTTTTTACCGCCGCTAATCACATCAAGAGTGAGCAGAGAAGAATCCTTGGAATCTATCATATAATTGAGGAGAAACTGTAAAGCATCGCTATCTCCGCCACTGTTAGTTGCAATATCGATGAGCACATTCTTTACATTTTCAGCATAGTCAGGCTCATGTTCAATTGCATAAAAGGACTTGTAAAAAGTGCCGATTGAGTCATCAGGAAGAGAGACTAAAGCCGGATCAGGGGATGTGGTGGGATTCGTGCCATAATAAGCCGTCCAGCCATCAAGGTCGACAACGAAACTGTCAAAACGGATGATTGCGGTCTTATTTCCATCAATTACTTCAAAAGCCGGAAGTCCATTTGAATCACGAGGAATATAGCTGGCACCGCTCGCCTTATATTTTTTTGCGTTCGTGCGCCAGTTTGGAATTATTTGTCTTGCAGAAAGCCTTGCAAGAAGATTTTTGCTGCATACATTGTCATAGCTATGGTCTTCTATAGCCTGTCTTAGGGTATAAATATCCTGATCAGCGGTAAAAGTTGTGTGGCAGTCACCATAGACTTTATAACAGAGCCTCATAAGTCCATACATGTAGTCTTTATAAGAGCTTGAAAGGAGGAGTTTTCGGATGGATTCTGTTTCTTCATTCAGATGAAGCAGCTGATCAAATTAACGCGGGGGCTGTGGGAGGAAGAACTGCTATTTTTTTTGGTCGGTGAACACTTATTTTTACTGCTTGACCGACCAATATAGCGGGATTATAATGGTTTTATGGTCGGTAGAAAGCAAGAAATACAAGAATTAAATAATATTTTTAACTCGGGCAAGGCAGAGATGGTTGCCATCTATGGCCGCAGGCGTGTCGGTAAGACATACCTTGTTGACGAGACATTCAAGAACAGAA
>DGTW01000308.1 GCA_002393835.1 Treponema sp. UBA4326 | reverse complement strand
GATTTATTTTCCCCTTAATTTTTACGGTTTTTTACTTGCCGCCTTTTTTTGACAGCTCTATTTCGTAAGCCAGCTCTTTTTTGTAATCGAACCAGCTTGGAACCGTGATTTTCTTGAGTGGGCGAGGGGGCTTTCCGCTTGGATTGGCTTTGGCAGCCTCTTTTCTTTCAAGGAAATTGGCGAAAAGCTTTTTGATTTTCTGCTTTCGCAGGAGTTTGCTTGAAAATGGCGTGAATGGCTCAAGAATTTCTTTGAGTGATTTGCCGGAGTCTTTTACCAGCTTTTCAGTGACTTTCATGGTAAAATAAGCGTCTGAGCGGCTGTCGTGGAAGTCCATTCCCTCTGTTGAAATTCCGAATTTTTCGACGAAAGAGCTTAGTCCGCCTTTGAAATCGTAAGTTTTTTCGAGGACTGTGTGAATGTCCTGGCAGTTGAAGTCAATCAGGTCCAGGTCGTAACGCAGACATTCTGTGGCAATTGTGGCCACATCGTTCTGGCAGCCAAAACCAAGCACGAGTCTCTGACTTGATTCTAGGAGAGATTTGATTTTCTTGTAATAATCCGGGAATTTTGGATTATTGATGTATTCTTCCCGGCTGTAGGCGAGACGGCATCTTGACTCTTTTTTGAAGAGATACCAGTCGAAAGGTGCGGCCGGATTCATCAATAAGTCGTCAGTCTCAATAACAGAAAAATTTTCGTCGCAAAGTACATATCCAAAAGAACAGATTTTTCCGATTCCGTCAAAGCAGTTGGCACATTCAATATCAAAGAATAAATAAGTCATGGGAATAGTATAACACAAAAAGACAGTGGATAGTAGGGGCACCGCAGGGCAACGATAGCCGAAACGCCCTTTTTCTGATAAACTTTTTTATTATGGACGAAATTGAAAGCAAAAATATCGGCGTCCTCATTGATGCCGACAACACGCCGTGCAAAAAACTCCGCTCCATCTTGCAGGAGATTGCGGTTCACGGCCATATAATCACCAAGCGGGCCTACGGAGACTTTTCGCTTCCGACCCTCAAAAACTGGAAGAACGAGCTTAACGACAATGCAATTATCCCTGTCCAGCAGTTCGCCTACACCCAGGGAAAGAATTCCAGCGACAGTGCCATGATTATCGACGCTATGGATCTCCTTTACACCGACAAATACGATGCCATTGCCCTTGTCACCAGCGACTCTGATTTTACCAAGCTTGCCACGAGGCTTCGCGAAAGCCAGATTTTCGTTTTCGGAGTAGGGCAAAAAAAGACTCCCCAGTCCTTCATCAGTGCCTGTGACGATTTCATTTATATCGAGAATCTTGTTACCGAAGAAGAGGAGCCCAACCCTGAGGAAGACGCAGCCTTTGCTGAGCAAAAGCGCAAGAGCCACAAGGCCGCCGACAAGCCCAAGAAGAGCTTCCTGGGTATTTTGCGTAAGAATGCCAATGGTGAAGTTGCCATGAGCGACCGCCAGTTCCGTAAGATTTTCAAGCTCCTGAACACAGCCTACGACAAGTACGCCGACGAGACGGGCTGGGCCGATGTGAGTGCCGCCGGTTCCTTCTTCAAAAGGCAGGACCCTGGCTTCGACACGGTGGATTACGGCTTCAGAAAGCTCACGGACCTAATAGAATACTTTGACGACGATTTTGAGATGAAAAAGGAATCTGGTTCAAGCCGCCGTCATGTTACTTTCTATTATCGACCGGTAGAAAAATAATACTTTCCTTAAAATAAAACAAAATTTTTATAAATTTTACATAATCTTCTCTTTCTTTTCTCTTCTTTTGGTCTTATAATGATAATAACTATAGTCAGAGAGAGAATTGTCATAAGGAGATTTTTATGCGGAAATCTTTTTTCGTCCTTACACTTGTTCTTTTTGCTGTTCTGCCTTTCATCTCATGTTCGGCACTTTCTTCAGACAATTCACAAAGCGGTCTTTCTGTCCGTCTCCCTTCAAAAAATTATTCGAGGGCTGCAAAGACAGATGATATCCCGCAATGGGCAAATGATATCGTAACTTTTGAGGTTTCAGTTGAATCCATCCCTGAAGATGTCTTTACCCAGTCAAAAAATGCGGGTTGGGACGAAACCGTTTCATTTGAGGGGCTTCCGGTGGGAAGTTACAAGGTCACAGTCCTAGCCCTTAATTCAGAAGAAAAAATCCTTGGAAGAGGAGAAGAAGCGGCTCAGGTAGAAGAAGGAAAAGTCTCATCTGTAAAAATCTCAATTAAAAAGTATGTAGCTCCAGTCGATGAAGAGCCTTCTGGCGGAAATGAAAGCGGTGGCCTCGATGTAGAAATTGAATTCGGTGGCACGGCTTCTTTTAATGGAGAGGAATATGACAGCCTGGCTCAGGCACTTCTTGCCGCCAAAAAAGCCTCTGGCCTTGAAATTAAGACAATCACCCTTAACGGCAATGTAAAGGAAAACTTTGTCACAAGTGTCGAAACAAAAGATGGTAAGACGGTTAACAATCTTCCTTACTACATTCAGGGAGATGTCATAATAGATTTGAACGGTAAAACCTTGTGCTGGGAAGAATTCACAGAAGACATGAAGGACGATAACAATCCGGCGGAAAACCCTCTTTTTCAGGTTCCGCTTAATTACACTCTTCTTATCAAGAACGGCACTATTACCAGCGAGAGCGGGGTAAAGCATTCAAACATTCTGATTGGAACGACCGGCGGCACGATTGTGCTAAAAGATGTCGAGATTAAGAATGTCGCGGCTCCTTATATTCTGAGTATAAATAATTATGCGCCGGAAAATTATCCCGAGAATCACAGCAACGGAAGCTTGTACTGCGAGAATGTCACAATAAAGGACTGCAGGGGGCTTGCACAAAGCGGCACTTATGGAACTTCTTTGGGAATTCCGGTTTCAATCCTGTCTTCGGAATTCTATGCCCAGAAAATGACGATTAAGGATTGCGTCGGCGAGAGTGGTCTTTGCGGAATTGTTATTCAGGGAGATTCCAGCGCTTCCTTTGTAGGTGGCGGAATCACTTTGAGTAAGAATACTGAAATCAGTAAAATGGATGGCTCAGCCCTGGCCATTCTCGGCGGCTCCCTTTATGTCTCTTCATCAACGATTTTTGCAAATTCAAATTATGGCTCTCCTGTTAAGGTCGTTAATTCAGGCTCTCTTAACCTTGCTGACGGCTTTGAGTTCAAGTCATTCAACGAAGACAGCTTTGAAGCGGAGAGCGTTTTGAGCAACGGCAGTCCTTACATCACGGCGGATACGCTGGGCTTAGAAAAAACAGAGAATAAAATCATCTCAGCTGAAAACGAAAATAGCACGGATTCAGAAAACATCGCCCTGATTCTCGGAAAAGATTCTGAAGGAGCGACATCTGAAATCGAAACAATCGGTGCACTTTACGTCAGCGGAAATTCTTCAATTGGCGGAGTAATTGACTTGTTCATGAAGTCCAGCATTGGTGTGACAGGAGAAATTACCTCGAATAATGTAATCAAAGTAAAATTTGAAGGCATTGAGGCTTATGCAAGCCTGACTCAGGAAGCGGCCGGCGATTATCCATTATTCTGGGCGGCTGGTGCTGAAAATGCCAGTGATAACAGGGAATATGCTACCGCTATTCCAGATTACTTTGAAATATATGGCATGAGCGGATACACTATCGGTGACAGCGGTCGAAAGATTAAGTATGCCCAGGGCGAAAACAACGGCAACACAATATACGCTCCGGTAAAATAAAATCAATGGGAATAAATGCAGAAGAACACAGTTTTTTAATTTCCTCTGATTCTCTTGAAAGTGTAAAAAGCCGCATGATAGGTTTTATGATTTGTGAGGACGGTTCATTCTTTGTGAATGAGTTTCCTTCAGGGCATTCAAGAACCGGCTGTTTCGTTCTGATTGAGCGGGATGGCGACAAAATCCGGATAAGTCAGGATTTCTGCGGCTCTTTCGGTCTTTTTTTATATCAGGATGAGCAGGGATTTTTGCTTTCCAATTCTTTTTTTACTCTTGCAGAAAAAATACCTGAAAAACTCAGCCTTAACAAAGATTACATGCATTCTTTCTTGTATGCGAGAGAAGCACCTCTTTCTCTCTCTGGCACTCTCGCAAACGAAATTCTCCGCCTTACATCCGAAATTTCCGTCGAAATCACAATATCAAGTAAAAGTTTATCCTTCAGAAAGGAAAAAACAGACTTTTTCAAGCGAAAACTTGCATCAAAAGAGGATTTCGATGTTTTAGACAGCTGGTATTTCAAATGGACCCGTTTTTACCGTGCGCTTGCCGAAAATCGCTATCCTCTCCTTGCTGATTTGAGCGGTGGTCTTGATACTAGAATCATTCTTTCAATGCTTATAAACGCACGGCTTGATTTGAACTCCTGCGTATCTATGCGAAGCCATATGGCAGTGAACATCACGAAAGATGCTGAGGACATGAGGATTTCAAAGATTATTGCTGACAGCCTGCATTTTAATTTGAATTCGCAGTTAGTAAAAATAGAGCGGAAAGGAAATATCCTTCCCGAAGAAGCTTTTGCTCTTATGCGGCAGTTCCCGATGGAGCAGACCTTTTATTGCAAGATGAGCGAAATCCGCTATCACACTCCGATTTTTGCCGCAAAGGGGCTGGGGAGCATCATCAAGGGAAGCGTAGGCCTTAGCGGACATGACTGGGGCGGAATGGAAGAGGCACTGTCCGAATATGACTCGGTTTCGGACAAGCTCACGGACAAACTTGCTTCTCTTTCTGAATCGGAGAGGGAGAGTTTTAAGGCTTTTTCTCATGAACAGACCCGCCGTTATGCGAGGGATATTGTCTCGGATATGCAGCTGGACGACCATCATACTGCGACTTATTTTTATAAAAAGGCTTTGATTGAGGGGCGTGACGCAAAAAAGATTTTGTGCAGTTTCTTTTATAATCAGTTCGTGGTTTCACCATTTATGGATCCGCTGATAACTGAATTTGATTATAATCCTTATGGCGATGACCGCTTGTACCTTCCGACTCTCATTTTGTCTCGTTACGCTCCGCGGCTTTTGGAATTTGAAGTCGAGCATCGTTCATTCTCAAAACATACATTGGAGCGGGTGGAAAAATTTAACAATGAATATCCCGTGAGCCTTCCAAAATTTGAAAAACTTGATGAAAAAGCCCCCGCTGTCGTCTTTAGTGATGAATGCACGGACGATGATGGCACTGATTTATTCAAAGGCTTGTATGCGTCAAAAGATTTTTCGGATACGCTAGACCCCCTTGTCGGCACGGAGCTTCGCATGGCAATTTGTGATGAATTCCCGCCAGAAATGCACCACAAACGCCCTTATCGTCCTTTTGCGCTTATAGCCTTGTATGAATTCTTGAAATTGATTCGCAAGTGAATTATCTGCGATTTTTCCATTCTTCGTAAGGAGCTTTGATTTTTGGCCCCCAGTCGCCCAGGTAAGAGTATCCGTTTCTTCGTTCCCGGCTCAGCTCGTTGAAAGAATCTACGAAACGCCGTCCCCGGTCACAGAAAACAGGTTTTAAGGTTTTGAGATCGTACATTCGTGCCCAAAGCGGCGGAGCGTCCTTGTCATCAACAAGAATTGTCTCGTAGTCGCTGTAGCGGCCGTAAGCAGAAACTTCTGGCTCGGCTGGAATCTCCACCAGTTTTTTACCTCGAATTACAATGTCCTCGCTCATAAGCCACTTGCAGGCTGAGTCGATGCATTCCTGAAGCTCTTTGGAAGGCGACTTGTCCTTCATCAGGGAAATCAGGAGATTTATTGATTCGATTGTGCAGATTGAAGGCGGCTCGAATTCCCTTGCCCAAATTGGCTCCAGGGTCTCATGGCCATGCTGCTGGCCCCAGGCTGCGGTAATTGTTCTTCCGTCCGCAAGCTTTGTATGAATCTGGGTCTTTATAACGCACTGAATTCCACGAGCATAAGCGGCTTTTGCCTCCTTTTGAGCCTTGCTGCCCAATGGCTTGAAATAGTCCGGCTTGTCCTGAAAAATTTCCCGCAGAAGCTCCAGGACACCACTCATGGCTCCGTCATTGTAGGTGATTGCATAGACATCGCTTCCTGTCCAGCCACCGCTTTTTGGATGCTGGGCATTTATAATCCACTGTAAGGCCCGCTTTGCGCTCTCAATGTAGCGCTTGTCCTTTACCTGCTGGTAGACCTTGCAGAGATATTCGACATGAGTGTAAATCGTATCGTTGTCGAGCGTGCTTTGTGAGCCATTTTCTTTATGCTCGTAGGTGAGGGGCTTTACAGAAAGAGTCTTTTTGTGAAGTTTTTCAAGCTCTTCCCTTGAATAAATTCTTCCCCAATCGGTATTCTTTGCCCAGCCCCCATCAGGATTTTGCAGGGCAAGGATATTCTCAGTGATTCCCACGATTTGATTGTCTTCATAAATCGGGTAGGGCGGAATATTGTTCTTGAACTGTTTTCGGACTCCATTGATTGAGTCCTTGAAAATTGACAGAGGAATCGCTTTATAATGCTCAAGATTCTTTTTCTGCCATTCCTCGTCAGACTCATGGCTACGGTCTGTTACCGCAGTGCATGAAAAAGAGAAGAAAATTGACATAAGAATAAAAGCCCAAATCAATTTTTTTGACATAAAGCAGCCTCCTTCAGATGACTTCTGATTTACTTCAGATTGATTATTGTAATTGCCACTTGTCGCTTTTGTTGAGAATATAAATCCGACTGTAGGCTTCTGTTAAGTCGTTTCCATGCAGCTTAAAAGGCTTGTCCCCGAAAATTCCCCGGCACATTGTCGTCACTTCCTCAAAATTTGCGTCATGAACGATTACTATGTCGCTGATTTTTGCAATGGCCCGCAAGGCCCTGTCATCACGGGATTTGTGGTTCGCATCATAAAATGCCAGGTCAACATGGAGGCCAGGATTGCTCTGGACGAGTTTTTCCATGGCTTCATTGTAGCCGAGGTCTCCCTTAAAACCGATTCGGTGAATCTTATAGTCGCGCTCGGCCTCTTCGCTCATAGGAAAGCCTTTTACCTTCTGCCAGAAATCGACTCCGTACAGGGAGCTTCCTTTGGGGAGCCGCTCGCAGACATAACGGAAAGTTTCCCCGAACTGAGTACAACATTCGAGATAGGTAATTGGTTTTTAAAAGTGATTTCCTCAAAAAAATCAAGCATTACGCTAGAGGGATTGCAGCAGCTCCAGAGGATTCTTTTTCCTGGATGCAGCATTGTGGTCTCAGCGATTTTTTCAGCACTCACGGAATCGTTTTTGAGCTTTTGTTTTTTTGCATAAAACTCTTCTGTCACTTTTCTACTCAAATCCAGTACAGGATTCTGTACCTCATAACATTCTTCACGGAGAGAGCGGACATAAATGCGGGGGTCGTAACTTCTTTTAAAAATAACTTCTGGGATACTTTTTTTGAGACTAATTATTGTGTCATTAGGAATATCCTTGCTGTAAAGGACTGTACTTACCTGTGATTCTATGATTGCTTTTCTGATGGCATCTTCGTTGAGAATACCGGTATGATCCAGAAAGACAGAATCATCTTCGTAGTTGTTGTTGATTTGCCAGTAGTAAAGCATATAGTTCTCCTTAAAAAGTCCGTGTTAGCGGCCTGGCATGGAGGCAAGGCCCCCTTTATTCAGTGTATGGCCGCAGGTATTCAAGTTTGCCCGATTTCGGGAGGGGAACATCATCATATATTATATCATAATGGCATAAGCCTAGTTCCCTGTCAATGCTATTTAAGATACTTTTAAGTGAAGCTTCGTCCTTTGAGTAGCCAGACCTCACCTTGATGTGAATCTCAAGATTGCAGGGGGATTTTTGTATAATCAGGAAGCGCTCAACCCATTCCTGGGTGCAGAAAAGGTCGCAGAAAAACTGACCGAAAACCAGCTCGCCATTGGCTTTTTTGATATGGGCATTCGTTTTTCCGTGAAGTTCCGTGATGAGGGCAAAAGAGCCTTCCAGTCCTTCTATATTATGGGTGATTGTGCCTGAGTCACCGAGCCTGTAGCGGATTAGGGGCATGGCATGATTGTTCAGGCTTGTGACAAGAATCTCGCCGCTTCCATCGCTTGTGATTGAGCCGTCCTCGTGCAGAATTTCGAGTTTTACGCTGTGCTCGAAG
>DGTW01000120.1 GCA_002393835.1 Treponema sp. UBA4326 | reverse complement strand
CCGATTCAAGTCGCCGGCGAGAGCCGCATGAGCTTTGATGTGAGCGTCAAGTTCGATGACGGCGAGGTAATCGACCTTGAGATGCAGTCCAGGCAGGAGGACTACGATTATGCCTCGCGGGCTGAAATCCAGCTGGCAAGGCTCCTCAGCACCAACAGCAGGGCAGGCGACAAGTGGCACTCGCCGGCCGCCTATCAGATTTCCGTCCTGAATTTTGAGTTTGATAAGGATGACAATTCGCCCCTGTCATGGTACACTGAGAAAGGACACTGGCACCCGCTTTGCAGGCAAGCTGAATGTAATCTTCTTGGACTTAGTGAAAAACACAGAAAAATGCCCTGCATGGATGCAGGGTTTGAGCAAGAACAGAATTTCGGGCTTGCACGAAATTCTGTCGAAGTGAGTGAAACAGGATGTTTCACGAACGAAGAAATGGGGTCTCTTCCTTTCCTACGCCGACGACGAGCGGCAGGGGGAATATATCGACGAGATAACGAGAAGCGAGGAGGGCATAATGCAGGCAAAATCATCACTGCTGACGGTAAGCCAGGACGAAATCAACTGGGCAACTCAAAACTCAATTTTCATTGCCAGGGAAGACCAGGCCGCAATCCTCTACAACGCAGAGCAGCGGGGTGCCAGGCAGAACGCCATCGCAAATGCGAGGAATGCCCTAAACATGGGTTTAAGTCCAGAGCAAGTATCTCAAATAACAGAACTACCACTGGAACAAGTTCTTACACTTAAAAACGAATAAAAAAGAGAATATAACAAAAAAACAATGCACTCACAGACTGCGGCAAGACGCACTTTTATCAAAAAACGCTCTTCTCCTCTTACTTTCGGCTTCACTGCCATCGCTGATTTTACTTCTTTTATCGGGCAGGAATACCTGGCTGGAATTATGAAAGCCGCTGACGACTACGGAGTCAATTTCATCAACATGACCAGCGCTATCCGACCGTCTCTTTTCGTAGACACAAGCTTTTTCGGTCAGTATCTGGCAAAAATTCCTTTCATGCGCTCGCCGCTTCTGGACGGCCTCATCACCTGGGCCTCATCCCTCACGCCCTACATGAAAAAAGAGGAGATTCAAAGTCTTTTTGCGGACATGTCGCCTCTTCCCCTTGTTGACATAGGCTACATAGACATTCCAGGAGTTCCATCAATCAGAATTGACAACGACTATTCCATCCATCTTCTTGTGGAGCATCTGGCGAAAACCCATGGTTTCTCACGAATTGCTTTTTTTGGCTCAAAATTCTCCCTTCCCCACCAGCTCCGCCTTAACTCCTACAAAAAAGCCATGAATGATTTCGGCCTGCCCGTAGACGAAAGCATGATTTTCCTGGCAGATTCACTTGACGAGCAGGATGTCTCTGCCCAGGCAAAGCTCCTGCTGGAATCTTTCTCAAAGTCAGAAAATCCTTACGGTCTGGCAAATTCAAGCTTACCCCAGGCAATCCTCACTTCAAGCGACATAATAGCGCACCATTTAATAGAAGAATTTGAAAAAAACGGAATCCGCGTTCCCGACGACATCGCTGTAACGGGCTTTAACAATCAGCTAGCCGGCCTCACATCTTCTTCTCCAATAACAACCATCGACCTTGCCTACTTCAAGCGTGGTTACGAAGCCGTGGAACTTTTAATCGACATGATTATGAACAAGGACACCCGCATCACCATTCACACCGTTCCCACCACCCTTGTAATCCGCCAAAGTTGCGCTTGCTTTGAAGATGCCATTATCGACGCCCAGACTGACAAGCCCCCATACTTTACCCCCCCCCATCTAGTCAAAAGTATAGTAAATAAAAAGGAAATTTCCTCATATTTAGAAAAGTCACTGGAGTCAGCCTTTCCACTACTCTCTGAAAACGAAAGGTTCACGCTCCTTCAGGCCGCAAGCAAGGACATTTATGATTCGGAAGCGAACAATGCAAGCTCAATACTCACATGGTTCCGGCGGCAAATTTCCAAAAGACATTACGACTCGCCCTTAAACAGAGGCGGAATAAATTCTTCACTCACCAAAGATATTTCCGCATTAAGGCGCATACTTCTCCCACTTGTTTCCGACAAGCCGGAGCTTTCAAGAAAAATCGAGAATATTTTCCACGCCCTTCGCTCCCTTCACGCAGTCCATGACCGCTACGAGATGATTAGCGAGCAGGTAGATTCCTACAAGACCACAAACCTCATGTCACTGGCACTGGCACTTTCTTCAACAGAAAACATAAGACAGCTTGAAAACGCAATCAGAATTAAAATCGGCTCCCTTTCCGTACCAGGAATCATCCTCTGCCTTGCCGGCGAAATGACCGACGAACTGTCTGAAACAAGCATAGAAATGATTTTCCCGGAGAATCAGGCTGGTCTTTCTTCCCTCCTTCCGCTAAAAGTTAGGGAACCTTCCCTCTTCCCAAAGAAATTTTTCCCAAAAAACTCGCCGTTTTCCGTCACCCTTACAGTTCTCTATCACTCAGGAAAATACCTCGGCTACGCATATATCTTTATGAACACCGGGAACCTCGCCCTCTACGATGACCTGCAGGAACTTCTTGCCCAGAACATTTACCGCATTTATCAAAAAGAGCAGAAAACAGGCTCCCGCACGCTTCTTCTGACGGACAGGGAAAAACTTACACAAAATGTACCCATCTCCCCGGAAGAAAGCCCTCTCGTCCACGGGGGAAAACTAAACGCCCAGGCAATAGTCGATTACCTTCTTGACCATATCGATGAAATGTGCGACCTGGACAAGATGGCCAGCCATTTCGGCATGAGCAAAAGCTATCTCACACGGAGAACCAAGGAATTGACGGGCTACTCAACCCAGACCCTGCACGAACGCCTTAAAATAGAGCAGGCAAAAAACCTGATTAAAAGCGGGAAGATGAAGATGAATGACATCGCTTCCAGACTGGGATTCTCAAACCCCAATTATTTCTCAAATGTCTTCAAGAAAGTGACCGGCTTGCGTCCCACTGAATTTTTAGAGCGATTATAGGAAGATATAGAAAGATTATAATTTGACGATTCGGAAATTTAGAATTAAAATATTCTTTATGGATAATACAA
>DGTW01000132.1:865-5875 GCA_002393835.1 Treponema sp. UBA4326 | reverse complement strand
GCCCAGTCTTTCATAGCATTTGCGACCACAGTTGCAACCGATGCGTCCAGCTTTTCGCCGCCTTCGATGGTTTTCATCAGCTGCTTGAAAGTCTCCTTTGGCAAACGAGCCTTCATCACGGTCTCATTAAAAACGTTCTCGCCAAAAATTGGTGTAACTTCGTCCATATTTACCTCCATCTGGGAGGGGAAAGTCTTCCCCTGCGCTCCAGCCTCCTCGCTTCGCTGCGGTGGCTTTCGCTACCCTTTCTCCTAGGGGAGACCCCCTAAAACCCCCGGCAAAAAAAATCGCTGTATTTCCATTCTGCCTACATCAAAATGAAAATACAGCGTCATTGCCGATTTTTTTATTGTTTTCCGGACACGCCAACGGCAACCGGATTATTTAAAACAGAAAAGGTCGCAAGAATTGTCTTCCTGCGACCTCATTGCCGTTTGATGTTTCTTTTATATCCTGTTGAAAAATATTTGTCAAGGGGGAATGTGAAAGTTTTCACGCCGAAAGTTATCATCCCCAATCCTGCAAAATCGGGTAATTATGAGCATCCAACATTCAAAGAGAAGTCTGATCAATTATGAAAAAGACATTCTGGAATGAGCCTCACTGAACAGAGCCTTATAAACAAGAAGTTGACTTATGCAATACATAGTGTTACATTGTATTAAAATATTCTGCATTTAGAGGTATTTATATGGCTACAATGAGCATTAGAACAAATGATGAACGAAAATATTCTTTTGAGGGCTTTTGCGAGTCAATTGGAATCACTGTAACCGCTGCCGTAAATATTTTTATGTCTGCCTGCCTTCGCGAAAACCGTATTCCCTTTGAGATTAAAGCTGATCCATTCTGGAGCGAAGAAAATCAAAAAAGGCTCAGGACATCTCTGGAGCATGCAAAGCAAGGAAAACTCACTAAGCACGAAATCAGCGAGGTAGACTGATGGATAAACTTTGGACTGATGAGGCATGGGAAGATTTTCTGAATCTGCATTCTGACAAGCACCTTGTGAAAAAACTCGATGCGCTGTTAAAAGACATTGACCGGAACGGATATGTGGGGATTGGAAAACCAGAAGCTCTGAAAGACGATTTGTCAGGCTATTGGAGCAGGCGAATTAACGATTTTAACCGCATTGTTTACAGAATTATCGAAGACAGTGAGAAGCCTTATATCGAAATCTTACAATGCGGAACTCATTATCATAAATAAGAATGCCCAGACGGAAAAACTGAAAAATTACTACAAGTGAAAAAAGCGATTTTTGGAAGTCTCTTTTTCATGAGCAAAAGACTGATTTACTGCTTCATATTCAGGAAAGCGGCCTTGTCAATGGCGGGACTGTAAAGATAGCCCTGATAGAGTTTTACGCCGATTGATTCAAGGGCCTCTTTCTGCTCGATTGTCTCAACGAATTCTGCCAGCACCTTAAAATCCAATGAATTTGACAGGTAGACAATCGAATTGATGATTTCTTTCGTGCGCACATTGCCCAAAAGGGATTTTACCAGGTTTCCGTCCAGTTTAACCAGGTCGAACTGATTGTACTGCAGATACTGCAGGCTGGTGTGTCCCATGCTGAAATCATCAAGGGCAAAAGTAAAGCCCATATCCTTAATGGTCTTCATAAGTTCGGAGGTTTTTTCTGTGGTTTCAAGGGCTGTTTCTTCAGTAATTTCAATGCAGACTGAGCCTGGCTTAAAAGGATATTTTTCCCGAAGGCCTTTCAGGAAGGGAAGAAGCCTCTTGTCGTTCAAGGATGAGACCGTTATGTTCACGCTGAGCTTAAAACTTTCTCCAAAAAGCTTTTTTATCTCCACAGAATCCTGCACAGATTTTTCGATAATTGCCGTTTCCAGCTCGTAGAGTCGGCCACTTTCTTTTGCAAGATGAACTACCAGAGGCGGATAGATTATTCCGTATTTTTCGTGATTCCATCTCAGAAGTGATTCCGCACCGATACATTTTCCATTGTTATCAAACTGAGGCTGGTACTTCATCAAAAGGGAACTTTCGTTCAAAGCTGGCTCTTCTTTAAATCCCGAGGCAAGGCTTTCCTCCAAATCGTTCACCAGATGCTTTGCAAGCCGGCCTTCGTTTCCCTCGCACTCAGTCAGCGTGACAGGCTCCGTGGTCTCCTCACTGTGCTTAAGGATTTTTACAAGGGAATCCATTGAAGCAGAAAGACGGCTCATGTATTTTTTTTCATACAAAAGCAGAAAAGGAGTGTAGACAGCAACAGAAATTGCAATACATAAAAACTGAACGAAAATGGCTTTTATTGAAGATGTGGCGACAAAACCGCTTAGGAAAAGAGGAACAGTCCAGTTCACTTCGCTGGAGACGAGAGGCAAAAATCCGATTTTGGTCATAAAATAAGCCAGGGAATAGCAGATTTCCGGCACCAGAATAAAAGGCACAATCATAAAGGGATTGCAGATGACCGGGAAACCAAACATGGCAAGCTCGCTGATGTTAAAAAGAGAAGGAACAGCGGCAAGACGGGAAAGTTTTTTGGAATTGCTGTTCTTTGAGAAAACAAAAAGGGCAATCACGAATCCAAGAAGAGTTCCCGTACCGCCAATGTAGACAAAAGTATCGATGAAAGTTTTTGAGACAATCTCTCCGGGAAGGATTTTCTGAAACATATCGACTGCGACACTATCAAGAACCTTGTTTCCGTGAATGCCAAAGCACCACAAAAGTGAAGTCAGCAGAATGAACAAAAATCCGCTCGCAAAAGACCGCTGCATTTTTGAAAATATGGATGTAACGGCCTTGATGAATAAATCCTGCAAGCCCGAAACATTAAAAATCAGGATAATCAGATAATTGGCAAGCAGGAAAACAAGGACGACACACAGATAAGGAAGAAGCACCTGAATGGAAGCGTTAAAAGCCGAGTCAGCCCCCTCAATGAAAAGCCCAGCCTTTTTTCGAAGAAGACCGTCAAATTTCTGATACAAAAGCGAGCCAAAAAGACCTGCGATCAAGGCACTGAAAAGCCCCTGACTGCTCAAATCTTTGATACTGAAATCGGCAGAAAAAACTCCGGCAAGAATGAAAAAGCCTGTAAGGGTCGCAAGAAGACTTGCCAGCCTGCCAGAAAGTCTCTGTCCATCTTCCGTAGAAGCCGTATAGCTTATATTGATTGCGGCTGTCATGTAAACCGGAAGAAGACCGAGAGTTGCAAGCTGAATCATAAAAAGCAGATTCTGTATTGCCCCGCCTGCAAAAGTTGAAATAAAGTTCTGATAGGCGGAAAGAGGAAAATAACAGAGAAGCACAGAAAAACTTCCAGTCAAAATGACCGGGAGCACCATCACAAGTCCGCTTCGAATTGTCTGAAAAACAGATGGCCAAAAATAAGAAAAACGACTTTTCATACCTTATATTTTACATCACAAATAAGGAAAAAGACAGAGAAAATGAATCAGCCCGCCCCATTCAGGCTACCCCCATCAGATAATCATTGCTAAAAGGACTTCTTATACCAGCCCTGCCAGGGGAACTTTTTTTCGTATGCCCGGCTCGCCTGGAAAAGCAGAAGCTCCTTGTGCCTTGGGGCGATAATCTGCATTCCGATCGGAACTCCGTCATCAGAAATTGCGGCAGGAATTGAAGCAGCAGGATTTCCAGTGAAGTTTGCCAGGAAGGTCTGAGTCCAGCCAATCAGGGACTCGACTTTCTTTCCGTTCACGAAATCCGGGCCTTTGGTATTTCTGTCGGCCGCATTCAATATAGAAGAAACACAGCTCACAGGGGAAATTATCAAATCGTATTTTGAAAAGGCATCCTCAAACTGGTCCAGGACATCGGTTCTGGCAAGGTTGAATTCGTACAAATCCTCGATTCCAAGTCCATCGACAATCTTTTTCCAGTAAATGAATTCCTGCGGAAAGTCCTTTTCGTGGTCTTTTAAAAGATCGATTCCCTGGGCTTTGAGGTGATTCAACTCAAGCGCGCAGTCAATCGTGATTCCCTTGCACCAGAGGTCGGAAAGAGTCGCCGCATCGTGCTTAAAATTGAATTTATATTCTTCAAGAGTAAAACCAAGCTCCCGGAACTTTTTTGCCCCCTCCCCTACCCTTGCCCGGACTTCATCCTCAACCTCGAAAATCCCGAAATCCCCAGTGAAGGCGATTTTCAGATTTTTGGGAAGATTCTCAAGTTCCTTGTAAAAATCACAAGTCTTCGGCAGGCTGTATGGATCCCTCTTGTCTTCATAATTCATGTAGTCCATCAAAATCGCAGAGTCCGTGACAGTCTTTGTAAGCCCGCCGTTGAAGCAGAGGGGATGAGTCGCCGACCAGGCATCAGGGCGGCAGACAGAAGGCACCGTCCCCACTCCCGCCTTGAATCCGTAGAGATTGCAGAAGCAGGCCGGAATCCTGATTGAGCCGCCGGCATCCCCGCCCTCGGCTATGGGAACAAGACCTGCAGCCACCGCAGCCGCACTTCCACCGCTTGAACCGCCGGAATTGTATTTCGTGTTGAAGGGTGTGGATGTGGGCCCGTACATGAGATTGTCCGTAGTGCCGCGGAAACCGTAGGCGGGCGCATTCGTCTTTCCGATTGCAATTCCGCCAGCTTTTTCCATGGCCATGCAAAACACTGAGTCAGTTTCATCGGTTGCGACAAGGCACTCGACCCCTCCGTGAGAAGACTGCCAGCCTTTTTTGTTGGGAAGAAAATCTTTGAGGGCAAAAGGAACGCCTGCGAAAGGCCCGCAATTCTCCCCTTTTTCAAGACGCTCCTCAAGCTCCCGGGCTTTTTCAAGGGCATAGTCAGCCTTAACATAGACAAAGGCATTCACGGATTTATTGCCCTTTTCGATTCGGTCAAGGAAATATTTTACGACTTCAACAGGACTGATTTTCCTCTCGTTGACGAGAGAGCCGATTTCAAAGGCGGATAATTCTTCCAGCTTCATCAGGATTCCTTCCTGTATTCAAATCGTGACAAATCATCGCTCAATTCCATCTTCTTGCAGTATTCAAAATAGTCGCG
>DGTW01000132.1:0-707 GCA_002393835.1 Treponema sp. UBA4326 | reverse complement strand
GTAATCGTGAGGATTCCGTAATAATGGGCGAAGAAAGAGAAAGCCAGAGCCGCGAAAACAAAATTGTCCACGAACTGACCGAGCATCGTGCTTATGTAAGAGCGGGTGATGAAGGCAAGCTTACCATCGGGATTTTTGACGAAACGCCGTCCAATCAAAACATTTACGATTGCGTTCACGACTCCAGAAATAACATAGGCTGTCGTTGAAGAGATGAGAATCTGCCAGGGCTGAACGCCTTTTCCTGTAAAGCCGAAAACGATGTCAAATGAAGCACTTGCGCCGGGGAAAGGGAATTCTGAGGGAATGGAAGCCATGATTCCCAAATAGATGATTGCCACGGCATTGATGACGGCTCCGAAGAAATTCAGCTTGATGGCCGCCTTGCCGCCGAAAGTCTTTGTGACCATATCCATAATCAGGAATACAGCCCAAGAAAGGAACAATCCGGCCGTAACGGAGATAAAATAGGTGTCGCCGATTTTAAGGCCGCTCCACACGATTTTGTTTGCCGCAAGATTCATCGTGACCGTGCATACAACAAACAAAGCAACTACAACTGCGGGAATTGAACGCAGGAGCATCTTCCAGTCCTGCAGGTCAAAAAACCACTCCGCAGTGTCCATAATCCATGCGAATAATTTTTTCACTTAGATAACCTCTGATAATGTTTTTCTAATGCCCTAGTTTTGTTTAGAGACAGGATG
>DGTW01000350.1 GCA_002393835.1 Treponema sp. UBA4326 | reverse complement strand
GAACTCAAAACCCACGAGCTTGTTGAAAACGGTCAGCCGCTCACAGTAGAAGTATTGAGAAAAACTTATCGGGAATTGCTGGAGCTTTATTTTGGACCGCTCATGCATTTTGAAGCTAATTCAGATTTGGAAGGTCTTCGCATTCCTCATTTCTATAACGCTTTCTATGTTTATAAATACGCAACCGGAATCTCAGCCGCTCTGGCACTTGCAAAACGCGTAACATCGGGCGGCGAAAAAGAACGTGAAGATTACTTTAAGTTCCTCAAGAGCGGTGGTTCGCGCTATCCAATTGAATCGCTCAGAATTGCCGGAGTTGATATGGCAAGCGTGGAGCCGGTTCAGGCAGCCTGCGACACCTTTAAAGCAATTATCGAAGAATTAAAAAGTCTGCTGTAGCAACTTTGCTAAAGAAACTTTACTGTAGAAACTTTTTATAAAGTTACAATCTGATTCTGCCGATAATAAATTTAGGACTTTTCTCTTCTTGAAATATCAAAAGAACGATGTTACCATATATTATTGATGTTTTAAAACAAAATACAGATGCTGAAAAGTTTCCAGGAGATTTGTATGACAAAATCAGAATTTAAGACTTTTTTGAAAGCTGTGCCAAAAGCAGAACTTCATATCCATATTGAAGCCGTAATCACCATGGCTGGAGTAAAAAAACTTTACAAGAACCGTTTTGGTAAAGAAATGTCAAAAGAAGAACAGGACGCTCTCTTTGCTTACAACGACTTAAACGGATTCATTCAGTCCTTCCTAAAAATTCAGGATATGTATACTTCCGAAAAAGACTTCAATCTGGTCTTCAAAGAACTGGAAAAATACCTTGTTAAAAACGGAATCAACTATTGTGAAGCCTTCTTTGCTCCATCCGCCTTTATCAAAAAAGGTTTCAGCTACAAAAAGATGGTCGACATTTTCCACAAACAGATTAAGCGCATCAAGGAAAAAGACGGAATTACAATCAAACTCCTTATGGACGTTTCAAGAACTTTCGGCTGCGAAAATGCAATGAAAAACTACGAAATGTTCAAATCTTATCCTTGCGAAGACATCATCGGTATTGGTCTTGGTGGCGCAGAAGCAAAAGGTCCTGCAAAAGAGTTCGCTCCTGTATTTGAGCTCGCACTTAAAGAAGGTTACAAAGCAGTTGCCCATGCCGGCGAAGACGTTGGCCCTGAATCAATTTGGGATTCAATCAATTATCTTCATGCACAGAGAATCGGTCACGGCGTTACAGCAATTCAGGACAAAAAACTTATGGAAGAGCTTGTTAAAACCAAACTTCCAATCGAAATCTGTATTACATCAAACACCTTTACTAAAAAAGTCGTTAAACTCGCCCGCTATCACCCGGTACGAAAATACTTTGATATGGGCATGATGGTTATAATCAACACCGACGATCCAGTATTCTTTAAGACAACACTTCTCGACGAATTCTGGATTTGTGTTAAGAGCCTTAAATTTACCATGGACGAAATCAAACAGCTTGTTAAGAACAGTTACATCGCATCCTTTATGACCGATGAAGAAAAGAAAGCTGCCCTTAAAGCCGTTGATGCCGCCTGGAAAATTAAATAAGTGACGCTTGAACAATATTACAATAAATTTAATGAAGACCACCGCCTCACAACCCGCCATGGAAGAGTAGAATTTGAAGTTACAATGGCATTTATCCACGAATGCATAAAAAGCATTTCGGCCCAGCCGCTAAAAATCCTTGACCTTGGCGCGGGGACAGGGCGTTATTCTATTGCGCTCGCTAAGGAAGGGCACGATGTAACTGCCGTAGAACTGGTAAAACGCAATCTGGAAGTCTTACGCTCAAAACACGAAAACGTAAAAACCTGGCAGGGAGACGCCCGTTCAATTCCATTTCTGCCAGATAATACCTTTGATTTTACTCTTGTATTCGGACCTCTCTATCACCTTCACGGTGACGAAGAAAAATTAAAAGCCCTGGAAGAAGCAAAGCGTGTTACAAAAACTGGCGGAATAATTCTTTGCGCTTATGTCATGGACGATTATTCTGTAATCACCTATTGCTTTAAAGAACATCATTTTGCTCAAGTTCAGGAAAAAGGCGGCCTCACAAAAGATTTCCACACAATCAGCACAGAGGAAGACTTATACGATTACGTACGCCTTGACGATATAAAACGCCTGAACCAAAAAGCAAAGCTTGAATGTATAAAAATAATTTCTGCCGACGGCCCTGCCGACTACATGCGCCGAGAACTCAACGAAATGTCAGAAAAAGAGTTTTCTGCCTTCATAGAATACCAGAAAGCAAACTGCTCCCGCCCCGAAATCTTAGGAGCAGGCAGTCATACAGTCTGTGCATGCAGGGTGTAAAAAAATACATCCCCGCAAAATCGTTTTATCGTTTCAAATAAACCATCAGAAGCATAATGTCGCTGTTTCTAATGCCGCTTATTCGGTTTGCCTGTCCAAGGGTTACCGGACGAACCTTTTCAAGCTTCATGCGGCTTTCTGCAGAAAGAGATGGAATTGAACCATAGTCAAAATCAGGCGGGATATGAGTGTTCTCCATTTTATGCAGCTTTGCAACACGCTTATCCTGCTTTTCTATGTAATATTTGTATTTTGCGTCAATCTTAGCTTCTTCCCAATCTGCCTCATCATAACCAGGATTTTCAGCATCAGGTTTCTTCAATAAAAGAGCTTCAATTTCGGCAAGACGGGCATATTTTGCTTCAACAGCTTCATACTGGGCCTTTGTTTTAAGCCCTGCACGGTAAGCATATTTTGCAAGACGACGATCAGCAGTATCATGACGGAGCTTAAGACGGTATTCAGCACGAGCAGTAAACATTCGGTAAGGTTCCTTTGTACCAAGCGTTACCAAATCATCAATCAAAACACCAATATAACCTTCATCACGGCCAATAATCACAGGCTCATATTCAGGTATTTTTTCAAAAGCTTCATATCCGGCAGCTTTCTGAACACCGCAGATAAACTCATTCAATTCTTTTGTTTCACGCTCACTCATTTCTGCAAAGTGATGTAATTCTTCCTTACTCATATTTGCATGAAGATTGAATGCCCCCTTTTCCATAGATGTAGGCGTACCGTTCATTGTATGAGGTAATTCACTAAGCGGACCACACAAAGAAATATGAGCACGGGCATAAAGTCCGGCATTGATTCCAGCAACAAGTCCCTGACCGGCAGCTTCTTCATAACCACTGGTACCGTTGATTTGACCAGCATCAAAAAGTCCCGCAACTCGTTTTGTTTCAAGGGTCGGGTACAACTGGGTAGGTTCAACATAATCATATTCAACTGCATAGCCCGGACGAGACTGAACTGCATTTTCAAAACCAACCATTGTGTGCATAAAGGCATCCTGAACACATTCTGGCAGAGAAGAAGAAAGTCCGTTCAAATACATTTCATCAGTAGAAAGCCCTTCCGGCTCAACAAAAATCTGAT
>DGTW01000218.1 GCA_002393835.1 Treponema sp. UBA4326 | reverse complement strand
GGCACCGGCGACATCAAGGCAGGCCTCAACTATGCCATGAGCCTTTACAACATCGTTGACGCCCACAAAAAAGGCTTTGCCGAGAACATGTACACTGACCCGGCAACACACACTTACATCGAAGAAACTGGCGGAGCAAACATCCTTTTCGTCACAAAAGACGGTAAACTGGTCACTCCAAAATCAAACAGCATTTTGCCGTCAATCACCCGCCGCTCACTCGTTCAGGTAGCAAAAGACTATCTCCACATCGAAGTCGAAGAGCGTCGGGTCAACAAGAGCGAGCTTAAGGATTTCGTAGAAGTCGGCTTGTGCGGCACAGCTGCTGTAATCAGCCCAATTGGCTGCATCGATGACCACGGCACAAAAATCAATGTCCCAAGCGGCATGGACGAGATTGGCCCGGTTCTCAAAAAGCTCCGCGAAACTCTCACCGGCATTCAGATGGGAACCGAAAAAGCTCCAGAAGGCTGGATTTACGAAATTAAATAAAAGCAATCCACAGATTCACACAGATGAGCACAGATTATAAACTTGTAACCGGTGTTCATCTCTTAAAATCTGTGGAAAAATTTATGGAACAAATCACTTATAAAACAACAGGCACCTGCGCTAAGGTGATTCGCTTCGAGCGCGATGCCGAAAATCGTATTCACAATATCTCTTTTGAGGGCGGCTGCAACGGAAATCTTAAGGCCGTTGCCAAACTCTGCGAAGGCATGAAGGCCGAAGAAATCAATGCGAGGCTTTTGGGAAACCTCTGTGGTGCAAGGGGTACTTCCTGTGCAGACCAGCTGGCAAAGGCCGTTGTGAGCGGTCTCTAATCTTCTAAAAAATCCTGACAAATGCCTGAATTTTACAAGACAAAATCTCTTTCAGAACTAAGCCCTGAAGAATGGGAAGCCCTCTGCGACGGTTGCGGACTTTGCTGTTATCGAAAATATATCACAGGCTACGGAAAGAGGGAAAAGACCCACTACACCCGCGTGGCCTGTGATTTGCTTGACTTAAAGACAGGAAAGTGCCGCGACTACGAAAACCGCTTCAAAATCATCAAAGACTGTCTTCAGCTCACCAAAAACAATGTCTCTCAATTCGACTGGCTTCCTGAAACCTGCGCCTACCGCCTTTTATACGAAGGGAAGCCCCTGCCCGACTGGCATCCCCTGATTTCTGGCCGCAAAGAAAGCGTGGGTGAAGCGGGAATCCTGATTCAGAACGGAATCCACGAAAGCGAAGTGGACGAATGTGACTGGGACGAATACGAGATTTGAAAAGCAAAAACACTTGAAATTTCTGCACAATCCAATATAAATTCACTTGAAAAATCTGCACTTTTTCATACATAAACACTTGAAATTTCTGCACTTTTTACTAAAATCTAATTATGAGTGCATTTTGGCGTAAGGCAGAAAACCAGCTTCTAAAATGGAAAGAAAATTACAGTTCTCAATATGCGGCAATCATTGAAGGTCCTCGTCGTGTGGGAAAGTCCACCGTGGCGGAGGAATTCGCAAAGAAATACTACCGCTCCTATATCAAAATTGACTTTGCCAGCGTCAAAAAAGATGTGCTCGCCGCCTTTGATGATATTGCTGAACTCGATGTTTTTTTTCTCAGGCTTCAGGCTGCCACGGGAATCACGCTGTACGAAAAAGAATCCATCATTATTTTTGACGAAATCCAGAGATTTCCCATTGCCCGACAGGCCATAAAGTATCTTGTTGCCGACGGCCGCTATTCTTACATTGAGACAGGTTCTCTTTTAAGCATCAAAAAAAATGTAAAAGACATCGTGATTCCGTCGGAAGAATACAAAATCAAAATGTACCCAATGGACTACGAGGAGTACCTGCGTGCAATCGGAAGCGGAAACTATGAGACGGTTCAAAAATTCTACGAACTCAAAAAGCCTCTGGGAAATCAGCTGAATCAAAAACTGCTCCGGGATATGCGTCTTTATATGTGCGTGGGAGGAATGCCGCAAGCCGTTGCCGCCTATGTCGCCGGGAAAAATTTTGAGGAAATTGATTTTGTAAAACGCGCCATCATTGAACTGTACAAAGACGATTTTATGAAGATTGATGATTCGGGCAGAATCAGCGCTATGTACGAGGCGATTCCCGCCATGCTCTCCCAGAACAAAAAACGCTACACCCTCTCAAATGTGCTGGGCAAGCGGACGACAGCAAAAGATCAGGAACTGCTTTCAAATCTGCTCAATTCTAAGACCGTCCTTGCCTGCTACAACACCACTGACCCGAAAATCACCCTTTCCCAGTCAAAGGATTTTGACTCATACAAACTCTATCTCGCCGACACGGGGCTTTTCACCACCATGCTTTTCAACGACAAAAGCCAAATCTACGCGGATATTTACATAAAGCTAATGGGCGACAAACTTGACGCGAATCTCGGCTACCTCTACGAAAATCTGATAGCCCAGGAAATTGCGGCCAGCGGGCATGAACTTTACTATCACACCTGGCAGAAGCCCAACAGCTCCCATTATTACGAAATCGACTTTCTCCTTTCCCAAAAAACAAAGCTCGTGCCCATTGAAGTAAAATCCTCGTCAATTCAGCATCACCAGTCAATCACCGAATTCGCTAAAAAATACTCCGACCGCACAGGCGAGCAATTCCTCCTTTCCCAAAAAGATGTTGGAAACGAAGAGCAACTGCGCCTTGAGCCGATTTACATGATTCCCTATATTGCGCGGGGGTAAATGACTGAAAAAATATTTTTCGTGGTTTTCTTTTATGGCGAGAAAGATGTACACATCATTGCCTTGAAAATCAGCAGACAAAAGAAATTCCGCAATTATCGTTGAAGTCGGATTATTTTGTGGGCGGTAACGGAATGTCAGATAATCGCTGTCGAGTAGTTCTTCAACAGTTTTTGCACAT
>DGTW01000061.1 GCA_002393835.1 Treponema sp. UBA4326 | reverse complement strand
ATTTTTTTTGCCCCCCGCCCGCCTGTCCCTGCGGCGCCGGCCTTGCCGGCCCTCGTGTCTTCGCCCGGCTTCTGGCGGGCTGTTCCATGGCTTTTCCCGTATTCCTGCTCCGTGCGGCTTCAGGCGGGGGTTTCCTGTCCCTGCCCTTTCCGTGCAATGCTTGCCACCCAGTTATTTCCACTATTGGGGGCGTATCATTATGCTGGACAAGCGTTGTCACTACAGGGTCAGGGAAACACAGGCCTTTTATCTTTTCATCAAGCATAAGAAAATCTGCTATGCTTATTTCCCGAATCTGAAACTAACCAGAAGCACTGGTATGACTGATGTTCGGAACATACTTGATGGTCTTGAAAAGACTGACAAGATTACATACCGACCTTATGACAACCCTAAAAGGCAGCGTGACCTTAATAGGGTTCTTTCCTACATCAACCAGTCAAGGCCGCTTACACGGTCTTCCATAGAAAGCGTCCAGAAGAAGATGCTTTCGGAAGGGGTTTCCGGCAAGTCAATCAACAACTACATCTATGTCCTAAGAAAAGCCTGCACTGGCGTTTTCCCTTCCTTCACGCCACTGGAACATACCGCCGTTTATCGTTCCTGCTTCCCTGTCCCTTCCTTCTACCACATTTATTCCAAATGCACTGACCGTCTTCACTTCCTTTGACAGAAGTATCGGTACTGTCAGCGAAGCAATCGGACTTATTGAAGAAACAAGGGAAGCAGTTGGTGCTTTATCTTGTCGGCGCATTGGCCTGATATTACTGCGGGATCCAGGCGGGCTTTATGCAAGTGTGGGGGCGTTGCGGGGGCGGCTCAGGTAGAGCCTTCACAGAGAGCCGCCTAAAAACTTGCCTCGCAAGTTTTTGTGCCTTATGCGACCGGATTTTCTGCCCCCGCAGAGGGGGTAGGCGGAAACACCCGAACGGAGAGAAAGTGACCAAGTTTACTTGGGCATTTTTCTCGTAGTGAGAGGTGTTGTAGCCGAGGGGGAGACTTCACCCACTTTATTGTGTTGTAGTGGATTTAGTTAATTTTTATGCCGATTTGCTGGCCGATTTTTACACGGAATTCCTGGCCTGAATCGGTGACTTTTTTGATTTCGTCGAGGAGTTTTATGCTGTCTTTTTGAAGGAGGAGGACGATTGTTGAGCCGTGGAGGTCGAAATAGCCTTTTTCTTCGCCTTTTTTGAAGCTGATTTCACCGTCACGGTTTTTGATTCCGCCTACGCTGAATGCTCCGACCTCAATCTGAGCGACCTTGCCGAAATTTTCTGTGGTCAAGATTGTCCAAGAGCGGCGGTTTTTAGTGTAAAGACGGAAGTTTTCAGCTGCAAGGGGCTGAACTGAGTATAGCGAGCCCTGGATGAAGTGGTTTCCGTTCTGGCTGCCATTGTCGATATAGCAGTAGCGGTGATAGTCTGTGGCACAAAGGCGGAATACAAGGCAGAGTCCGCCGATAAATGGCTGGATTGTCTCTTCGGGCTTTACAGAGAATCGCTCAGGCTCAAAAAAATCCTGGAGGGTATAGTCAAAACCCTTGATGTGGAATTTTGCGTCTTCTGTGATTTCATAAACTGAGAGAAGACTGTCAGCCGGAGAAATGAAGTGATTTTTATCAGAATCGAATGTGATTTCTTTTTTGCGGGTGAAAAAATCGTTGAATGACTTGAATTTTACCCCCTCGAAACCCGTCATGTCGATTCCGTTTTTTTTGACGAAGGACGGAATATAGAATCGAGAAAGCGGAGAACGAAGAATGCAGCCGAGCAATTTTGGAATGCGGAAGGCGAGGATTGTGTGAAGAAGAAGCCTGCCGCCTTTTGTGCCATATAGAAATTGAACTGATTTATCGTTTCCGTCCGCCATATTAAAATGCCTCTGCCGCCTGGGTTTTGATTTCTTCGACTGTTGCCTTGTTTTCGAAGACTATAGAAGGATCTGTGTCTGGTGTGCGGACATAGTATGCTTTTCCAAGAAGAAGAAGGGCAAGCTCGATAAGACCAATGATTATGAGGCCGATTTTGCCGATTAAGTGGGGCTTAAGAAGTTTGAAGGGCGAGATGAATGCAATTGACATGATAAGAAGAAGGACTGCCGCAGCGTGAATTGGCGGGCGGGAATTGCCCAAAAAGTAAGAGATGATGAAAACTGCAGGAAGAATTACCGCAACGCTCGTTACGGGAAGGCCACGGTATTCGTGGCGGCTTTCGCTTGTCTGTGACTGTCGTTCCATTTCGTCTACATTGAAGTACGAGAGGCGGATAAGGGCGCAGAGAAGGTATAGTGCACAGATGCAGATTACGATTCTTGCCTGCCATGGATGATCAACAGGGTACTGCTTGTCGCCGATTGCCAGCTTGTAAACGATGAGCGAGGGGAAAACTCCGTAGCTGATGATGTCGGCCATTGAGTCAATCTGAATGCCGAAGAGCTTTTCGGACGGTGTGCGGTCTTTTTTGGTTGATGCGACCTTGCCGTCGAACATATCCATTACGCCGGCAACCATGAGACACAAAAGGGCAAGGATGAAGCTTCGGTCGTTGTTTGAGAATACGAAATGAATGCCTGCAAAGGCAAAAAGCATACCCACATAGGTGAGAATGACCGTGTAGTTGTAAACGCCGAGCAAATGCAATCTCTTTTTATTATCCATAATTTAACCTTCTTTTAATATTGTATAAAATTTCTATTTAAATTGCTAGTTGAACAAATTTCCGAAAATCAGGCCGTAGACGATAATCGTAAACGGTTTTGAAGTCAGGATTATGAGCGCAAACTTCTTGAACTTCATTTCGGTGAGGCCGGTGAAGTAGCACAAAAAGTCATCGGGCGAAATTGGAAGAAAAATTGCGACCCAGAGAAAAACCGGATAGCTGTTCTTCCATTTTTCCATTTTTTTGAGGCCCCGCTGATACTGCTTTTCGGAGAAAATCTGTTTGACCAAAGTGATTCCGAATTTGCGGGAAAGGGCAAAGGCAAGGAAGGAGCCTGAGCAGATGCCGATATAGTTGCAGATGATTCCGGTCCAGGGGCCGAAGAGGGCCGGACCGGCGATACAGCCCAGCGTACTAGGGATTACCGCATAGACCGTTTTTACGCACTGGAAAATCGTGAGCAGGAGGGGGCCGAAAATGCCGAAAGAATTGATGAAGTCCTTGAAGAAATCGACATCACGGATAACGCCTTTTTTGTATTCATAGAAGAACCAGATTCCGATTACGACGATGGCAATGGCCAGCATGACAAGAAATATTTTTTTGAGAAGGCTTGTTTTTGTTTCGATTAGGTCAATGGCCTGTTCTTTTGTCTGGCCGAGAAGCTCAACGGCCTTTTCCTTGTTGTGGCCGATTATCTCAGTCGCTTTTTCCTGAATCTTGTGTTCCATCGAAAAATCCGAAGTAAAGTATAACAGAAAATTCTATTCTATTCTATATACTTGCTTAAAAAATCGGAATGAGGTGGAGACTTCCACAAGGCCTCCGCATTATAAACCGTACTGTCT
>DGTW01000006.1 GCA_002393835.1 Treponema sp. UBA4326 | reverse complement strand
AACTAACCAGAAGCACTGGTATGACCGATGTTCGGAACATACTTGATGGTCTTGAAAAGACTGACAAGATTACATAACGACCTTATGACAACCCTAAAAGGCAGCGAGACCTTAGAAGGGTTCTTTCCTACATCAATCAAAGCCGACCGTTGACACAATCCGTAATCGAAAGCGTCCAGAAGAAGATGCTTTCGGAAGGGCTTTCCGGCAAGTCCATCGACAACTACATCTATGTCCTAAGAAAAGCCTGCACTGGCGTTTTCCCTTCCTTCACGCCACTGGAACATACCGCCGTTTATCGTTCCTGCTTCCCTGTCCCTTCCTTCTACCACATTTATTCCAAATGCACTGACCGTCTTCACTTCCTTTGACCGAAGTATCGGAACTGTCAGCGAAGCAATCGGACTTATTGAAGAAACAAGGGAAGCAGCTGGCGCTTTAGCTTTCGGCCTGGATGTAGACTAGGCCGGGATAAAAGTGCCCTTCGTCAGACAGTGAGGCGATAGCTCTGCCGGACTCAGAGAGCCTTTCTTCCTAGTCGAGATTCAGCTTCCGGCAAGGGACTTTAGCTTGTCGGCGCATTTGCCTGAGATTACTGCGGGATCCATGCGGGCTTTATGCAAGTGTGGGGGCGTTGCGGGGGCGGATTAGGTAGAGCCTTCACAGAGAGCCGCCTAAAAACTTGCCTCGCAAGTTTTGTGCCTTAGGCGAGCGGATTTTCTGCCCCCGCAGAGGGGGTAGGCGGAAACACCCGAACGGAGAGAAAGTGACCAAGTTTACTTGGGCATTTTCTCGTAGTGAGAGGTGTTGTAGCCGAGGGGGAGACTCCCCCTTTTGTGAGAATAAAATGTAAAAAAAAGCTGTTTGTATGAACTTAGTCGAGAAGGTAGTTATAATCTGGGGCGTTTCCGAATTCGTCTTCTTGCAGGAAATCGTATGATGAGCCAATAGACGAATCTGAGTTTCCTTTTCCTTCAAGATCGAAGGTCAGCGGATTATCGTCTTTTATTATCAGGTCGCTCGCAAATCCTGCCCTGTATAATTCCTGCTCTAACCTGTATATTCCCAGTAAACGGCCTGCTGAATTTCCTGAATGGAATGAGCAAAGTTCTGTTGGCTGTGTTCCTTCAAGGAAAGTCAGGCTTATTGTGTGTCCGCCACATTCTTCTGTAGGCAGGGCACCGCTTACCGAGCATACGCTTACTTCTACCGTGCCGTTTGAAGGCTTGACAAAATCCTTGAATGGAAGGCCTTCGTGGGCCTTTTGCATGAAGCTGGCCATTGCATAGCCGGCAAGTGTTGAGCCAGTGAGCTGCAGGCCTAGAGACTGACCAGGCTTGTCAAATCCAAACCAGAAAATTGAAGTGTAATATGGCGTGAAACATGCAGTCCAGGCATCCGCCCAGTTTTGAGTGGTTCCTGTCTTTCCGGCCGCCGGAATTGTATATTTCTTTCCTTTTGAATCCCTGTAAGTGAATTTTGAGCCATTGCCTGTTGGACCTGCCAGCGTGCCTGACTTGACCGTGTTTTCCAGCAGCTTTGTCATCGTGTAGGCTGTTTGCGGAGAAATAATCTGTGATTCCGCTCCCTTTGCCTGCTGTTTTTGCCGGAGTTCCTTTTCTGGATTCAAGAATACATTGCCGTTCTTGTCTTCTACACTTCGGATTGCAATTGGTATGACTTCTTTTCCGCCGTTTGCAAAGCAAGCGTAGGCATGAGCAAGCTCAATAGGACGGACTGAACATACACCAAGGCCGATTGGGTAGCCAGGCACAAAGCCCCTGTAAGGAACTTCCTCTTCTGGAATACCAAGAAGAGCTATTGCCCTGTTGATAGCTGTGTCAAAGCCTATGCCGTCCAGAATTTTTAGTGACGGAACATTCATTGAGTGGGCGAGGGCGTACCATAATTCTACGTCTCCCTTCCATTCGCCGCGGAAATTCTGAGGAATGTAGGGCTTTCCGTCTGCCGTGTGGAATACAATCGGTGTATCGGAAATTATTGAGCTTGGAGTAAACTGCCTTGAATCGATTGCGGCACTGTAGTATAAGGGCTTGAATGATGAGCCAGGCTGTAATTTTGCCTGCACGGCTCTTATGAACTGATTTTCGCCGTCGAACTTGCTTCCGCCAACAAGGGAGGTTATGTAGCCCGTGGAATTTTCAATGGCTATCATGGTGCCTTCTATGACATTTTTGCCGACATTTGATTTGGCAACAGCGTTGGCCTTGTTTGCGATTCCGACTTTAAGGGTGTCTATTCCGCTTACCAAAGAAATAACATCGATTATTGGGTTGATTGTCTTTGTGTATGTGGAAAGAGCAAGAGCTTCGTTTCTTTGTTCTGAAACCTTAAGCTCATTCAAGTCTAAAACCAGCGTGAGAAGCTCTGTTATTGGAGTGTAGATTTTGAATGCCTCGTTCTGCCTTTCAGTGCTTGAACGCTGGTAAGTTCTGTTTGCGTATGCTATGTAGCGTTCCATTGTGTTTTGGGCAGCTATCTGGTTTTTGAGGTTTAAGGTCGTGTTTACAGTGAATCCTGATGAGTAGATATCATCAGTTCCGTAAATCATGTCTGACAATTCACGCCTTACGTATTCTGAAAACCATGGAGCGTTGTCGTCCCGGTTGCGGATTGCGGTGTTCCCGGTACGGGTATAATCGAAATTTGCCCAGTAATCTTCAAATGATGAATCTGCCTGTTCCTGGGTAATGAGGCCTGAGTCAACCATGGCAGTAAGGACATATTTCTGCCTGTCCATGGCACGGTTGGGGTATTCAAAAGGATTGTAGTGAGCTGGATTTGACAGCTGGACTACGAGAATTGCGGCCTCTGCGGGCGTTATTTCTGTCGCACTGTGTCCAAAATAATATTTGCTGGCCGAATTGACGCCGTAGGTTCCGCCGCCGAAGTAGATTTTATTGAGGTATAGCTCAAGAATCTCATTTTTGGAGAAACGGCGCTCCATCTGAATCGCCCACCAGAGTTCCTTAAGTTTTCGCATGTATGACATGTCCCGGCGGTCACAGTACAAGGTTCCAGCTATCTGCTGGGTAAGGGTTGAGCCGCCTCCCAGAGAGAGGTGAAGGGCCTGTCCGATTACAGCCCTGAAAAGTGCCTTGATGCTGAAGCCTCTGTGGCTGTAGAAAATGCGGTCTTCTCGGGAAACGAGGGCATCAATCATGTGCTGGGGAAGATGGTTTATGCTGATAATCTCTCGTTTTTCTTCACTGGCAAGCTCTGTAATCAGCTCGCCGTTGATGTCAAGTATTCGCGTGGGGAGTGCTGTATCGAATTCCGTGAAGTTTTCGTTGTCGATTATGTATTTAGTGTTTGAAAATGCAAGTCCCAGGGCTGCGCCGAAAAGAGCCGCAAAGAAAAAAAGCCCTGAAATCATTAGGATTGTAAATTTGCTCATTTTTAGCATTTTTATAGAATACAATTTATAGAAGATAATGTAAAGAATGAATGTCAGGAAGTTAAAAAAAGAAAAGGGGCTGCCAACCGACAGCCCCAATTGCCCATCAGGCAAGTCGGGCACCAATGGGTGGGAGGGGATAATTGCGTGCCCGACATATATATTATCGTTATGAAGTGCGAAAATCTTTAGTTACTATTAGAAGAATTTTTGATAGTTTTTTCGGATTTTTGTTTTGGTTGTTTAGAAGCTTTGCCAGTCAGAAAAAATTACTCGTCTTCGCTGACACTGGCATCAACATTGAGGCTGACGGTGTATGTGCGTCCATTTTGTGCTGAGACTGTTTTTATGATTTCGTAATCGCCGAGAATGAACCTGACAGAATGCTCACCCTGTGTGACGACAAGAGGCTCTGAAAAGTCGGAAAGTTCCGCTTCGTCGAGATAGACCTTTGTGTCCTTTGGGCATGATATCTTTATTAGAGGTTCGATTCCCCTAAGGGCGATGGACAGGCTGGTGGTTTTTGCCTGCTCAATGCGGAATGTCCTAAGCTCGTTCCTGAATGAGTCGCTTACTACGGAAAGATGATGCTCACCTGTGGAGAGAAGCTTTTCCTGATAGTCCTGAGCGGCCTTGTCATCGATGAAAACGGAGTATTTTTTTTCTTCTGAAGGCTGTGGGGTTATCGCTAGGGCAAGTTTTCCCTGATTTTTAAGGATTGGTTTTGCAGTAATTTCGAGGACGGAATTCTCCAGTGACTCTGGCACGCCCTTCATTACCATCATAAAGCGCAGAAAAATTCCCCTGTCTTTTATGTCCGAAGGTGCCGGAATTTTTATTGAGTAGGGGTCATTTTTGACGGATAAGTCTTCTGAAAGAGGAACATGAAGCGTAAGGAAGAAATTACCCGGAATGGTGGCGACATGAACCCTTTCGCCGTAATAGCTCTGGTTTATTTCGGAAGGAATAGGCTCCATTTTTTCGTAGAGCATGTATGCCACGGAATCCCGCCATGCAACTATATCTTCGGGAATTTTCAGGCTCAGCTCTATACCGCTGATATATGTGCGGTCTTCTGGCAGCGTGACCCAAAGGGCATCGTTTACGCCACATTCAACGGTGATTTTGTCGGTGATTTCGCTGAAGGAGACAGGAATGAGCTTTCGGACACGGAAATTCTCTGCAGACAAGTTGCCAAGGAAAATGGCAAAAGCGAAGAGAAGGATAGATTTCTTTGCGTGGCATAGAATTCTGCCGATGGAAAGTGCTCTCATAGAAAATAAATTCCTTAAAATTATATAGCATATTTTATTTTCTTTCCATCAAAAATGCCTGCAAATCTGACAAAATTTATTTTTTTAAAAGGTCGGCAGGGTTTTGCGGCGTTCCGTTTTCACGAACCTCGAAATGAAGGTGGGGACCTGTCGAGGCGCCTGTACTGCCGACTAAGCCGATGGTCTGGCCGGTGGAGACTCTTTGCCCCGGGTTGACAAGTGTTTTTGAAAGGTGGGCGTAGCGGCTGGTTGTTTTTCCCTCATGCCTGATGTCGATGTAGTTTCCGTAAATTTCATTGTAGGAAACGACGCTAACGATTCCGTGCTTGCAGGCGAAAACCTCAGTCCCAAGGGGAGCCGCCAGGTCTATTCCTGCGTGGAATTTCCAGGTTCCGGAGATGGGGCTTGTCCTGTAGCCGAATTCCGACGTTACGATTTTTTTGCTCAGCGGAAGCTGCATACCAGTGTCGTGGAAAAAAGCCATAAGGGTCTGTGACAAGGAGAGGTCTGGAAGAAAATAAAATGAAGTCCCGTCGATTTCGTATACAGGCGTGCTCAAATTGATTTTAGAAGAGAATTCCTTTTGAAGCAGGACTTCAAGCGTGCTGTCAGGATTGAGGGGAATGAAAAGCCCCTGCATTACAGGAAGAATTATTTTTTGGCCGACCTTTATTTCTGCGGGGGAGGAGAGACGGTTTATGCTGGCCAGGCTTCCCTGACTGGTCTGAAAGCGGGCGTAAAGGCCGTGAAAGCTGTCTAGATACTTTTCCTTGTCTTTTTTTACTTCGTAGGCATAGAAAAGAGATTCGGGCTGAGGAACTTTTCCTGCCAAATTCTTGGGATAATTCTTGATTCTGTTCTGCTTTTCCATGTCCTTTTGGTACTGTTGCCAGATTTCGTTTTCTTTTCGTATTTTCTCGTTGTACGACCTTATTTCTTCAAGCTCTTCCTGGCTGCCGGCTTTTTTTTCGGATTTTAGAGGCTGGAATTTTGGACTTTCGATTTTTGGAAAATCATCGCTTGAAAGGCATATTGTTTTCGGAGCCTCTTCGCCGGTAAAGGCAATTTCTTCGGCCGGATTTTCTGTCTGAGGCTGGGAGAAAAGCGGATTGGCCAATGCAGGGACAAGGAGAGAGGCAAAGAGCAAAAATTGCTTTCTTATGGGGAAGTGGAGAAAAGCCTTGAATTGTTTTCTCTTCGTGATTTTCATTCCTTACTTTCCTGTCTTTAGCTCAGTGGTCTTGGATTTTAGGATTTTTGAGACAAGAAAAAACAGCAGGCTGAAAAAAATGATTGCCGCCAGCGCATAAAGCCTTTTTCCATGAATTACCAGGGCGAATGGAAAGCTTATCCAGGCAAGAATAATGATAAATTTTATGATGAATCTGAGGCTGTTTTTTGCCCCATGCTTTTTAACCTGTCGTAGAATCAGAAAAAGCAAGCTCAGGCCGATGATTATGCTTATGGAAAGGGTGTAGGCTTCCTGAAAATTTGTGGCTAAAGTCCATAAAGGCCATATCAGAAGACCGCTCAGGCCTGCGCAAAGAAAAAGCAATAAAAGGAACATGGTTAAAGTTTAGCCTAATCAAGTGAAAAAAAAAAGACCACCGGATAGCCGGCGGCCTTGGATAAGTATAAAAAAAACTTATGCCTCGCTGATTGCTGATGCTGGGCACTCAGAAGCACATGTTCCGCAGCTTACGCATTTTGATGCGTCGATTTCGCGGTGTCCGTCGTTCTCTGAGATTGCTCCTACCGGGCAGTCAGGCTCACAAGTTCCACAGTTTACGCATACGCTTGGGTCAATTTTCATTGCCATAGTAAATACCTCTCGATAAAGATTTGATGGTTTAAGTATAATATCGAAAAAATCAGAAAACAAGACTTTGAGAAACGAATTAGCCGTTGCTAATATACGATTTAGCATTTGCTAACGAGACGAAATGGTGATAAAATCTAAAGAATGGAAAAGAATGCTGAGAATATCAAGAAAATTGCAGCCATGATTGACCACACGAATTTGAATCCGTGTGCGAAAAAAGCCGATATCGAAAAACTTTGCGCTGAGGCAATAAAATATGATTTTGCCTCTGTTTGCGTCAATCCTTTTTATGTCCCCCTTGCCTCTCAATTGCTTGCAGACAGCCCCGTAAAAGTCTGTACTGTGGTGGGCTTTCCTTTGGGAGCCGTCTCCATTGATGATAAGGCAAGTCAGGCAGGTCTCTTGGTTGACGAGGGTGCCAGGGAAATTGACATGGTGGTCAACCTCAGCCTTGTGAAGGACGGAGCGTGGGAAGATGTTTTTGAGGACATTTAATCCGTCCGTTGTGCAATAAATGATGTCTACATTCCAGGAGAGCCGAAAATCCTTCTCAAAGTGATTCTAGAGACCTGCTATCTTACTGATGAAGAAATAGTGAAGTGCTGTCAGGCGGCAGAAAAGGCTGGCGCTGATTTCGTAAAGACTTCCACCGGTTTTGCGATTCTCAAAGATCAGGACGGAAAGTTGCTTCCAAACGGAGCCACAGTTCATGCGGTGGAGCTAATGCGGAAGACTGTAGGCGACAGGCTTGGAGTAAAGGCCAGCGGTGGAGTTCACAACTGGGAAGAGGCCTGTGCCATGGTAAAAGCCGGTGCGTCACGGATTGGGGCATCTGCCGGAGTTCAGATCGTAAGTTGAAAGTTGAAAAACTGAAAACTGAAAATTGAAAACTTGTCTCTGACATGCGAAATTTTTCAACACCGGCTTTAATTTTGTCTACTCAAATCTCCGGGGAGAATAACCGGCGGGTTACTGTTTTTTCTCCCGACGAGGGAATCCATTTTGCCACCCTTTATGGCGGGCCTAAGTCAAAATTGCGTTCCCTCGTTTCACCCATGAATTCCGGCGTGATTTATCTTTACCGGGACGAGGTCAAAAATCAGACAAAAATAACTGATTTTGATGTGAAGAACTGTCACCTTTCTTTCCGGGAAAATCTTTTTAAGACCTATGCCGCTTCTTTTGCAACTGAAATACTGATTAAGACAAAGTGTGCGGGGTCACCAAAAGAGGCATGGAAAATAATCAATGGCTTTCTGGATGGAATTGACCTGTCTTCAGAGGATGAGTCAAGGCTTGGCTTGATTAGGTTTTTGTGGCGATACCTTGGGCTTTTGGGCGTGCGGCCGGATTCTGCTTTCTGCGTTTCCTGTTCTTCTTCACTTCATTCGGGAAAATTTACAAGCGATTCACTTTCTCTTAAATATTCTTACTCGCCTTTTGAGAATGGCTTTTTATGCCCTGACTGCTCTTCCTTTCAGACCGGAACTTTCACACTGTCAAAGGCCGCCCTTACTTACTTGGAGGCCGTTTCAAGTCTTTCGCCAAAGGAAGTGAGAAAAATTGCAGTATCTGGAAAAACGCTTTTGGAAATGAAAAACCTGGTGTATAATTTAATAGAGCAGAATTGCGGCTCAAAGTTAAATTCTTTGGAGTCAGGAATCGGTATTTTATAGGTTCCTCACAGAGCTAAGGAGTACACGGAGATTTATAAGACATGAAACTTCTCTGTGCCCTTTGTGTCCCTACGAGCCTAGCTCTTCGGGAGACTCGCTAAAATTGCTTTGCAATTTTTTAACGCTCCCTATCT
>DGTW01000171.1 GCA_002393835.1 Treponema sp. UBA4326 | reverse complement strand
ATAAGTGAAATTGTGCCAAAAAAAATGGCAGAAGAGCTTGAAAACGAATCTGATGAAGAAAGGGTGTCTGAAGAGACAGAGCCGCTTTCAGAAGAAAAAACGATAGTCTCACATTCTGAAGACGAGCAAAAGCCCATATTTAATCCGCCGGAAGAAACTTTCGACGAAGCCTCAGAAGAATCCGACGGGCAATTTTCAGAAGAAAACAACAAAAAAGAGGAAGAGCAAAAGGTCGAAATTCCAGAAGAACTTGTCTTCACTGAAGAAGACGAGCAGGAATGGAGCGACAGCGAGCTTTTTGAAAGAAATGAGCCAAAAGACGACTCAGAGCTGGACATAATCGACCAGCTGGAACAAGCTAATCAGCAGAGCCTTGAAGAAGAGGCCGAGGAAGAGGAAGAACTTTCACCTATAACAAATATTCACTATCAGGCATCCCTGGAGCAAAAACTTGACGAAGCCATTGTCTCTGAGCTGCATGTTACCCTTGCCCTGTTAAAAATCAACGGACTCGACCATGGAAACTCTATTTCCCAGAATGTAATTAAAATTCTGAGCGATTCTCTTGAAGGCTCAGAACTGTTTGAGTATAAATCAGATGCCTATGCAGCCGTGCTTAAAGGAAAAGACTTGCAGACTTCTGTTGACAAATTTGAAGGCATCTACAACGAAATTGCAGACTTCCTAAAGGACAATAACGCCGCTAATGAAGTTTCAGTCGGAATTTCATCGGCAGATGAGAGGGATGTAAAGGCTGAGAGGGTCATTTTAGAAGCAAATCAGGCTCTTGAATACGCTTCCCAGGATCCAGACTCTCCAATCGTTGCATTCAGGGCAAATCCTCAGAAATACAAGGAATTTCAGGAAAGACAGGGAGAAAATTAATTTTTCTTATCAGAAGCTGAAGCTGCTTTTTCGCCCTTAGCATCAGCCGGAGAATCTGGCTTTTTGTCTGCATCAAAGTTATCGACTATTTCATTTAACTGCTGGGCAAAGTTTGCTATCTGCTTGTTATCAGGGAATTTTTCTTTCAGTACAAAGAATGAAGCCTCGGCATCTTCTCCCCTGCCAACATTTATCAAAAGGGTCACATAGCTTTCAAGGAGATTTTCGTCATAAGGATTCTTTTCAATCAAGGCTTTATACTGCATAATCGAGTCGTCGACATCGCCCCGCATTGCTGAAATATAGGCAAGGCTGGCAAGCAAAAGCGTATTATCTTTATCCAGCTCCAAAAGGAACTTGTAATTCTTGACCGCATTATCCCAGTCCTTGGCAAAGACATAGCAACGGGCAAGCTTATAATTTGCGGCAAGAAACAAATCTTCATTACGCATTGCCAGCTTGTAATACTCAGCTGCCTTGGTATAATTCTTAATTTCCATATATCCTTCGGCTATATTGTAATACTCACTGGCCAGATTTTTGAGTATTATTTTTGTCTCACCGGGAACCCTCAGGGAAGATGAGGCACAGGAAGAAAAAATTAAAGCAATAACAAGCAAAGCAAATTTAAGGCCACTTCTTTTCATTTTTTACCTTATCATTGAAAGAATTCTTTTTTGTGTGAGCGGAAGGTCAGTTATAGTAATCTGCTTCTGTCCGCTTTGAAACACTTTTGCCGGAACTCCAAAAAGACTGGTTTTAAGGAGAGCGGCACAAGCCTTTGTAGTGCGAGAATCACTTAAATTCAAAGTGAGACTAACATTAAACTGCTCTTTTACGCCCCTGTATTGAGAAAGTATTGCATAGATTGACTCAAGAGGAAAGTTGATTTCCTTTCCTAAGAAAGATGAAATAAAAGCCTTTGGCAAGGGAGCGTACAAAAGAATGTCCGAGGATTTAATATCATGCAAAAACTGATACTGCTTTTCCCCCAAAGACTCGGACAGCAATTTATCAGAGGCAGAAGATTCCGACCAGGCAATTTTGTTGAAGCGTCTTATCATTCTGTCTATATTGTGAGATAAAAAAGCATTTGATGAAGAAGGAAGGCAAAGCTGATAAAGGCTCTGCTTGTGAGTATAAAAGGTCTGCCCTTCCCTTACACTTGGAGACCAGCCTTTTTTTTCATTGAGGGCGAATCCAAGAAAGCTTGTGGGAATTTTTCCGCTGGCAGAAAACTGAAGTTCCCCGTCCCTTCCCAAAGCCACATGGGCCAAATCCAGCCTCTCTGTAATTTTTTGTGCATCTGATGGCTCAAGACCTGCGATTTTCTGAATTGCAGATGACAGAAATTCGGCATTTGCCTGAACAGGAATCGAAAGATAGAGGGCTGCATCCCCGTCCAAAAGCTCCAGAGGCTCAACTGGAGCCAAGTCTGGAGTTGACTTGCAGGAAATGAGGCTTGCAAAAATCAGGCAGAAAAGCAGGATTCCTGCAAGCTTAAAGCTCTTATGCTTTTTCAATGGAAATGCTCCATGTTTTGTCGTCAGCTTCCACAGAAGAAGATTTGCTGAGTTTATCCTTCCATTCTTCGACGACAGCCAGAGTTTCGCCTTTTACAAAATCCTTGAATTTTGCGAAAGCATCCTTGAGGTCAGAGTCGCCAGAAACAAAGAGCTTAATCCGGTCTGTGACTTCAAAGCCGCTTTCCTTGCGGAGGTTCTGGATTCCACGGATAAGGTCACGGACATAGCCCTCTTTTTTAAGCTCGTCTGTGACTTTTGTGTCAAGGCCGACTGTGAGCGTGCCATCATTTACGACCTTGAGGTCCTCTTTTTCGATTCGCTCAACGATGATTTTGTCCGCGTTAAGGTCAACACTCTGGCCGTCAACATCGATAGTGACTTTCTTTCCGCCCAGGATGTCGGAAATAGCCTCGTTTTTAAGCTCGGTGATTTTTGCGGCGGCGGCCTTCATTTTGGCTCCCAGCTCTTTTCCCAGAACCTTGAAGTTTGCCTTTGCCTTGTATTCGACAAGCTCATCTTCTCGTTCGTGGAAGATTACTTCCTTGACATTAAGCTCCTCGCGGATAGTGTCAATCATGCCTTCAAGAACCTTGCGCTCCTCGGCATTGCGTGTGACAAGCTGGGTTGAAGCCAAAGGCTGGCGATTTTTGAGGTTGAACTGATTTCGCAAAGAGCGTCCCATAGAAACAGCCTTCTGGACAGTGTCCATGCGGAATTCAAGTTTTTCGTCACGCAAAGAAGCATTGTAAACAGGGAAATCTGCCAGATGAACAGACTCTGCATCTTTTTCAGTGCGGAGATTCTGCCACATGCTTTCTGTTACAAAAGGAATGAAAGGAGCGGCAACCAGTGAGAATGATTTTAATGCGTAGTAAAGTGACTCATAAGCCTCTGCCTTGTCGCTGTCGTTTTCGCTCTTCCAGAAGCGGCGGCGAGAGCGGCGGATATACCAATTATTGAGCTGGTCGATGAAATTGATGAGAGGATCGATTGCAGTTGAAAGGTCGTAGTCATCAAGAGCCGTTGTTACATCCTTAATCATTTTTTGCGTGATTGAGACAATCCATGCGTCCAGAGGATTAGAAGGCTTTTTGCCCTCAAAGACAGTTCCTTTTGCCGTGTAATTGTCGATATTTGCGTAAGTTACGAAGAAACTGTATCCGCTCCAGAGAGGAATGAGGATGTTTTTGAGGACTTCCCGGACTCCGTTGTCGCTGTAGCGCAAGTCATCTGCCTTAACTACGGCTGAGTGAGTGAGGAAGAGGCGGATGGCATCTGCGCCAAACTGATTGATTGCCTCAACCGGGTCTGTGTAGTTCCTAAGAGACTTAGACATCTTTCGTCCGTCTT
>DGTW01000221.1 GCA_002393835.1 Treponema sp. UBA4326 | reverse complement strand
TACTACCCTTGAAAGGGTCTTCGTATTCTTTTGTCGTGAGCTTATCCATCATTGCCTTACGGCGATATTTCGGTTGGTATCGTCAGATACAAGAATACCATATGATATTTACAGAGCCACTTGGTATGGCTCAGCGTATCTCTGATATTTGCCATTTACTTTCCTCCTTGGCGTTACGCAATAGACTTGAACAACCTATTGTACACCTTCGAGGAAAGTTTTTTTTGCTATAAGCTTTTGCACACCACCCGCATAGCAGGTGGTTTATTGTGAAAACATTCCGCTTCGCTACATGTTTTCACCGGCTCATGCGCCGTAAAAAAAGGCACCAGCCTAAACTGATGCCCTTTTTATTAATCTTTTAGATTAATTTATTTGATGAGGTTCTGCTCTTTAGCAACTTTGAGACCAGACTCTTCCCATTCTTTTCCACCGATTTTTGAGAATTCGTCGAGGAATTTCTGCCATTCGGTTGGGTTAAGAGCGCGGTTTCCAGTCATGAACTCTACAACACCCTGCTCGTAGAAGCGTTTAACATCTGCGTTTGGTTTTGGCATTTTGTCCTGACCGATACAAGCTGTCCAAGCTTTAGACTGCATTTCGCGGAGAGTTTTGAGAGCTGACATCTCTTTGCCATTCTTTGAGTACCATGTTGGGTAGCGTGAAGCCAACTCAACATCGCCATTGTAGTAAACCATGTTTCGGAGCTGTGTAAGTGGAATCTGTGTAGACTCTGTGTAGCCCTTTGATGGATCAGCAAGACCAGCAGTTGTTGGAATGCCGTTCTTGTCGAATACATAGTTAACACCTTCCTGACCCCATCCGAGGAGGTAGTATCCTTCGTCTGAAGACATCCATTCAAGGAGTTCAGCGATTTTGTCCATTTTGCCTTCTTTAGCAGCCTTTGTAGAAACAGCGTACATACGATAAGCCTGTGAGTATGTACCTGCAGAAGACTGTCCTTTTGGTCCTACTGGAGGCTCAACAACAATCCATTCACCATCTGGGAAGTTGTTGTCGAACGGTGTGTAGTTACCCTGGTTAGCATAAGCAGCATTCTGCTCACGCATGATACCAAAGCGACCCTGTTTCCAAGCAGCACGGAAGTCATCCTTTTTGTAAGCCAACCAGTTTGGATCCATTACGCCAGAATCAACCATTGATTTTGTGTAAACCAATGCGTCATAGTACTCTGGTTTGTAGATGTTAAGACCAGCTGTTTTTGCAGATGCGAGGTTCCATGTACCAGCAACACCGAAAGCACCGAAGATTGGGTCAAGTCGGCGACCGAGACCTTCGTTTGGAGCAGAAACTTCAAGGAATGCACCGTATCCGTATGTATCATTCTTGCCGTTTCCATCAGGATCTTTCTCTGTGAAAGCTTTCATTACAGCGAGGAATTCGTCTGTTGTCTTAGGTACTTTGAGACCAAGTTTATCCAACCAGTCTTTGCGGATAAGAACACCTTCGTTGCGGACGATTGAACCCGGCTGAGCGAGAGCGTATGAGTGACCGTCGATTGTTGTGAATGCACGAGCGTCTTTGTCGTACAATTTAGCTGTACGATTTGGCATTTTTGCATACATTGAATCAACAGGAGCAAGCAATTTTTTTGAAACGAGTGTTGAGAAAACCTCGTTAGATACCATGAATACATCTGGCAAAGTATTTGCGGCACCAGCTGCGTTGATTTTGGTGTTCTGGTCAGCTTCTGAAGAAGGCAAGTTAGTAAGCTTGAGGTTGATGCCAAGCTTATCTTTTACAATCTGGTATCCAACCCAGTCAGCTGGGATTGGACCTGCTTCTGATGCTGCTGCACCATACCAAAGTTCGATGTCAACAGCGCTTGATTTTTTTGCACCGCCACATGACACCATAGCCAATGCTGCGAGAGCTGCTGCTGAGACAGCAACGCCCTTCATTAACTTTTTCATTTTTTCCTCCTTAGTTTTGAAAAGAAATGAATTTTTTTATTAAAACTTAGCCCTTTACAGAACCAAGCATTGTGCCTTTTGTAAAGTACTTCTGGATGAACGGATAAGCAAGCATCATCGGGATAGCTGAAAGGAATACACAAGCAGCCTTAATAGAAGCGATAGATGCAGCACCGAATGCAGTACCAGTATCCAAAGTTTCACTCATTGAAGCACCCAAAAGAATGTTTCGAGTAAGGATTGGAAGTGGCTGCAAGTATGACTCCGTCAAGTAAAGCAAGGCGTGCATGAAGTCATTCCAGTAACCAACTGCATAGTACAAACCGATTGTCATAATGATTGGCTTTGACAATGGAAGAATGATTGAAATAAGAACATACCATTCAGCAGCACCGTCAATTCGAGCAGATTCTTTAAGAGACTCAGGAATACCCTCGAAGAAGCCTCGCATAATCAAACAGTTATATGTACCGATTGCACCTGGCAAGAAGATTGAACACAAGTGATTTGTAAGATGAAGATTTGTTACAACCAAGAATGTTGGGATAACACCGATGTTGAACAAATAAGGAACAAGTACGAAGTAGTTGAGGATTTTGCGTCCTGGCAAATCCTGTACTGACATACAATATGCCATTGGAACAGTAAGAGCCAAAGCTGTTACTACACCGAAAAGCATGATTTTGATTGAGTTCCAGAAAGCAAGGGTGAAACCGTTGTTTCCAAGCAAAGCCTTGTATGCAGAACCATCCCACTTCCATGGCATGAGGATGAATTTATCGAATGTACTTCCGATGTAACCGTTAGGAGTTACAGAAGAAGAAATTGTACTGATGATAGGGATAGCAATAATGATACCGATGAAAGCAAGGAAAGTGTTTACACCGATATAAAATGCGCGGTCGCCTGATGTTAATTTTACTGTCTTTGGTTTTTCCATTTTAGCTTACCTCGAATTACAAGAGTGATGATTCAGTCAACTTCTTGACGACTTTGTTAGAAACCATAACAAGAATCATACCGATTACACCTTTGAAGATACCGACAGCAGTTGCAAGAGCAAACTGGAATTCAAGAAGACCCTGTCGGTAAACCCATGTATCGATGATATCAGCAACTCGATAAACAGCCGGTGAATACAACATGAACATCTGGTTGAATCCGGCATCAAGAACGGTACCGAGCTTAAGAAGAACTACGGTAACGATAACTGGTTTGATTGAAGGAATAGTGATGTACCAAACACGCTGAACAGCAGAAGCACCCTCTACCATGGCAGCCTCGAACAAAGAAGGATCGATACCCATGAGAGCTGCGATAAAGATGATTGCTGCCCAACCCATTTCCTTCCATGCGTCTGAAAGGACAACCATGATTGGGAATACGCTTGTGTTTGTAAGGAAGTCTTTTGAAGCACCGCCGGCACTCTCGATAACCTGGTTAACGAGACCGTCACCTTTTGCAAACAAAATAAGAAGAATACCGTACATGATAACCCAAGAAAGGAAGTGCGGTAAGTAAGCTAAAGTCTGAACGACACGACGAAGAACATTGTGCGTACATTCATACAGTGCAACCGACAGGATGATTGACAACGGAACTGACACAACGAGCTTTGCCAAGCTGTAAAGAATTGTGTTCCTCATAAGTTCGCCAAAGTAGAACGAATGGATAAATGTGCTGAAGTTTTTGAAGCCAACCCAAACACTTCCCCATACGCCGTCTACCGGCTCGAAATTCTTGAATGCAATCTGACCATTAACAATCGGACCATACTTTAAGATAGCATAGTACACGACAGGAATGACAAGAAGTGCATAGACCGAAAAATGTCTCTTAACGTTTTTCCAGAGATCCTTTTTCGGTGCAGCTAAAACATTTGTTTCTTTTGCGTTCATACCTAACCTCAATATTTTATTTTACCGTTTAGAACGATATTTATACTTTAAAAATCCTTGTATCTTATTGTACAAAACCGAACTTTAACGAGAAGATTTTGCACAATAATTTTTTGAAATTTTAACGCATGTTATCATTTTATTCTGTGGATTACTTTTAGTCAAATTTATTTTGAGCGAATTTTTCCCGGCGGCACCCCATATATTTTTTTAAATACGCGACAGAAATAAGCCTGATCCTGAAAACCTGAATTTTCCGCGATTTCATAAATCGTGTCGTTAGTTTCAAGAAGCATTTTCGTCGCAATGTATATTCTATATCTGTTTAAATATTCCCACAGGCTCAGGCCGATTTCTTTGTGGAAGATTCTTGTGAGGTAGTCCTCGCTGACATGCACGGTATCGGCGAGCTTCCATCGCACAATCTGCTGAGATGCGTTTCTATTTAAATACAATATAGCCCTTTTTACCAATGCACCCGTATGAGGCGGAAGAATTTCGTCCCCTGCAAGGATTCCCTTTATGCGCTCGTCAAACTGCTCTGACTCTGCCGCTCCTCTGTTGCAAAGAATAATGCGGGGATGCGAACACAAGAGTTCAATTTCTTCATCGGTTTCTATGCTGTCCGGAAGAACGAGAATTGGGACCAGGACGGTTTTTGGATTCTGACGGATTCGGCGTATGCTTTCTTCATTTACTTCTTCAAACACAATAAGGGAAGGGGTAATTTCAGAAAGAATTTCGTCAAATTCTTCCATAGAAGCAATACTAACCGTGTTCGATTCTGTTGCCCATGAGCCATATCGGGTATGCTTTGCATTGACGAAAAGAACTGGAGCGGCACGCTGGGCTTTTATTTTTTGCTCAAGAATTTCACTGAAATTGTGGCCTATGAGATTGTGGCTGTAACAGATAAGTGGTGCCCGGAACAAGGACTCATTTCGGCGAAGGCTGTAAACCTTTATCCATTCATCGATTGGGGCAGAATCCGGCTCCCACAGAAAAACAATGCTCTCTGGCTCAGCAGGCTCGAAACCTTCCTCAAAGAAATACTTGGATTCTAGACCAAGCCTTTCTTCAGTTTTACCTTCTGAGAAACTGTATAAGTCAAATCTTTGCGCAGAACGAGATTCCGGAGGAAGCCCCGCAAGATTTGGCCAGGGCAAAGTTATCTCGGCATAGTTGAGAGATTTTTCTACATCGCCAAACTGAAGAAGAATGATTTTTTCAGCAAGAAGAAGCTCCGGTTTTTGCCAGTCAAAGCGATTCGAGTAGAATTCAACATGAACGCCGTCCAGCTTCTCTGAAATATAGGGATCTTTTTCGGAAAAATCGAAAATTGTCTGCAAAGCCCGCTTTAAGCGCTCCGAATCTCCGTAAAGAAGGGGGAATTCCCGGGTAAGGGTAGCCGCAACGCTGCTTGGAAGAACCTGCCGGATGTCGAAAAGTTTTTTGTTCATCGGAAGGTCATCTATCTGTGAGCGGGTTAAATCAACTAAAGTTTCGGTTTTTTCGAGCTGGGCTTCGATTTGTGAGCGCAAGAAAATAAGCTGTTCCGAGAGGATTTCTCGATTGACACCGTTCTCGATATTCGACTCCATTTGCTGCAGCTTGGCCGAGATATTTTTGAGGGGGTCGCACAAATCGCTTCCAACATTGGCAAAAAATTCAGTTTTTGCAAATTCAGCCTGCTCGGCAATCCTTCGTGCCTCTGTAGTCTGCTCAAAAAGGAAAATACTTTGCAAAACAGAACTGATGGAAGAACGCAAGTCCTCATAGACAATTCCCTGGCAATCAGTGTAGCTGCAAATTATATATCCAAAAGACGAATCTTCAACAAAAAGGGGCTGAACGATGTATGCTCCACGGTCAAAATCAGAAGAAAAACGTTCTGGAACAAGGAATTCACGAGGAAAACGGATTTCTTCATTGCGAATTTCATCTGCGGAATTTGAGCCACCGATATAATTTGAATATGACTCATCCTCATAAAGCACAATCGCAAAAGTGTGAATACCGATTTTTTTCAGGTAATCTTTGAGGACAAGAATAAGCCGGCTGCGGTCAAAAACAGAAAGCAGGGTGTTTTTTAGGGAGCTGATGATGCCGTTTGTTTTTTCGATTTGATACTGCTTTTCGATTAAGACCCGTTCCTGAATACGCGGCACTAGAAGCGTTACATGGCGCACAATTTTTTCTATATATTCTGGAGCAATATTCACTACAGAACGGAAAAGTGCAAGAGCAGAAAAAATATTAAGAAGATCGCCGCCATTCTTAAAATATGAAGAAACCTTCTGAGTGAATAAATCGTAAAATTTAGACTTGTCATTCTCAAACAGGGCAGTAAGCATTGGTTCAAGGCCAGAAGACTCGGGATTGATGCGGAAAATTCTGCAAATTTCTTCGTGGAACTGTTCTTTCGAGCGAATTTTTGAATGTAAATCTGAAGATGACCAGATTTTTGTATGAACGCAGCCACAGCTTTCACGGATGACAGGGTAGGCGGGGAGAGTTGAATCAGACACGCCCAACATTCCGCTCAAGATGTTTGAAATTTTTTCGTAGCCTTCGATGCCCAAATCTGCATGAGGCATGTGAACCGTTGAAAATGAAGGAATTGAAATTCGGCTTTCTTCGGTGTCGTTAAAGCCACCAACAAGCAAATCTTTTGGAATACGAATACCGCGCTGCTTGAAATAATTGACAGCGGCAAAAGTCATTAAATCGCTGGCAGAAAGAAGAGCCTCAAAATCCTTGCCTGGAACAAGCCCTTTTTCTTCGTAAAGCCATTTTGCACCAAGCTCACCATCGTACCAGTTGAGGGGAGAAGAAACGAGAGCCTGGTTGTCCTTGTTGTCCAAGCCGGCTTCGATAAGGGCATCTTTGTAGCCTCGGAAGCGATCCTGAGCAGAAGTGTGTGTTTCGGGACCACGGAGGAAAGCAATTTTTTTGACACCGTGAACCTGAATGAAATGGCGGACAAGCTCCTTCATGCCGGAATATGCGTCGAATTCAACACAGGGATGACCAGGAATTTTTTGACCGATAGTTACGAAAGGAATAGAATGAAAATTTTTGTGGAATTCCTCGAGTTCCTGAACAGAAACCGAACCGCTGATACTTGAAGCCCAGCTTACAAGGCCGTCAAGATTTGAAGAATTTACGAGTTTATATATGTCATTTCTGAGATGTTCACGAGAACTTTTTGAATCCAGCTTGCCACCGGGAAAAACGAAAAAAGCGCCGTTTTCAGTCTGCGCCCGCTGAACAACCTTGTGCCAAAGTTTTAGAGCAGAACCTGCATGAATTGTGGAGAGAATAAAGCCTAATCTTCGCCCAGTATGGGAATTTTGCATTTTTCCATTGTATAATGATGACGGAATTTTTACAAGTTATATATTTTTTTTCCAAATAATTTTTGCCATTTTTTTATATCCACGCTTTTTCATAGAGATGACAGAAAGGTGTTTTAGTGATAGAATGGATTCAAATTTTTTATGAACACTTTCGGAGGTTCAATTATTATGGCTCTTAAACCAATTAATGAAGTAATGAAAAAGGTTTCTCGACCAGAGAAAGTCTTGCAGTTCGGTGAAGGCGGATTCTTGCGCGCTTTTGTTGACTGGCAGATTGATATTGCAAACGAAAAAGCAGGATTCAACGGCAACATCGTTATCGTTCAGCCACTCGAAAAAGGCATGATTGATGCGATGAACGCACAGGACAACCTTTATACTACAGTTCTCCGCGGCATGAAAGACGGAAAACCAACAGTTGAAACACGCTGCATCAACTCAGTAAGCCGCTCAATCAACCCATACACAAACTACGACGAGTATGTCGCTCTGGCATCAAGCCCAGATTTGCGCTTCATCGTTTCTAACACAACTGAGGCTGGTATCCGCTTCGACTCAGAAATCGACGGCGTTCCAGTTACTCTCGACCAGAAGCCACAGAAGAACTTCCCTGCAAAAGTTACAGCTTTCCTTTACAAACGATTCCAGGCATTCAAGGGAGACCTTTCAAAAGGCATGATCCTTA
>DGTW01000005.1 GCA_002393835.1 Treponema sp. UBA4326 | reverse complement strand
ATTTCAGAAAAAATTGCTGCGGCAAAAGAAGCTAAACGCTTGGCTCGAGAAAAAAAGAAAACTGAACAAAAAGAAAATGGTGGTGAGCAAAAGCCAAAAAAGAAGATAAAAAATCTTCCAAATCTCGGTGATGTCATGCCAGAGCATGTTCTGAAAGCTGCAAAACTAAAAAGTGACGACATGGAAATTTTTGATCGATTGATGGAAAAATGGCTTGATGTTTTCTCCCGTCCATTGTCATTTACCGCTGCTTATGATTCAGAAGAGATTGAAAAGGAATCGAAAAAAATCTTGTATGAAGCTGGAATAGACTCACCATTCGTCGAATATAATTTAGATTCTTGCTATAGAAGTTTATTGGAAGGGCTTGATAATTATTTGGCGACAGAATATAGCAGAATGTATGAAGGTGATGGATATGAGATACGACTTTATCTCGGTTCGTATATAATTCCTCGGACACGGAACTCAAAAGAACCAGAACGAAGCGAAGCTGTTCATTTGGAATATAGAAAGTATACGGATTCAGGTGAGGCAAAATCAATGATATTCAATTTTTATCCGTATGCTGAAATTGGAACTCGTTTGGAACTGCGTTATGTAGATGAAAAGCAAGAAATATCATCCGGCATTATGATTATTCAGAAACCAGAACAACAGGTTAGCGAAGGTCTTAGCCTTCAAACGCTGCTTGAATTTGGCAACTACAAGAAAGTTCAAAAGCATTTCGAAGATTTCCTTGAACAGCTATTAAGAACTGAGGAAAATCTTAAAAATGATGCATATAACGAATATAAAGAAAATACTCTCGATGGCCTTGATGATTTGTAATTGATTTCCTTTTTTTGGAATAGAAAAAGAAAAGTTTGAAACCCAGGTAAAAAATGAAACGAATCACAATTTTTCTAGTATCAATATCGATCTTTTTGATTGCAGGACAGTCTGCATTTGCGGAAGATTTTCTTATTAATCCATCTTACATTGCTCAAACTGGTTATGGAACGACAAAAGAGTCTGCTGAGAATGCCGCTCTTGCTGCAATTTCAAAGTTCTTTCAGATGAACATAGAAGTCAAGGCTGAGGAACGAACGACGGTTACAAATGCAGGCGCAAACAGCACAATGACCGAAGAAGTTTTTGTCAATTCTCAGACTGAACTTTTTGCGGTTCATTATACGAAGCCAAGGTTTGACAAAAAGCAAAAACAATACGAAGTGACGGCATACATTGACCGTGAGGAAGCCTGGCGGATTTATGAGCCGAAAATTGAGGATTCCGTGCAGAGTTTTGAGCAATTCTATGAAAATGCAATTTCTCAATCGGACAACCTTTCTAAAATCATCGGACTTTCGAGGGCTTCAAAAGAAGCAAAACAAAGCGAACTGATTAAAAAACTAGATTTTGCAATGATTTTGAATTCTGACCGTGCTGAAAAATATGGTGGAACTCGTAACAAAATCTCTGACATTGAGGCTACAATCCGAAAAATAGCAAAAAGTTCTTCTGTTTCTGTAAAAGTTTCTTCGGATTACGAGGATCGGGTTTCAAAATCTGTCAAAGAAATTTTCTCAAAAATTGGAATAAAAACTCTAAATGAAAACGCAGAATATCTTTGTTCTGTAGAAATCTCTGAGAACAAACAAACTCTCCCTGCTGGAACATTCTTCACGCCATCTTTTACGATTCAAATTGAAAAGGCTGGCGAAGTGATTTATTCGGTAAGCAGGCAGCTTAAAAAAATCGGGGCAAAGAACGAAGCTGTTGCAAAACAACGGGCTTTTTCTGCAGTTGCAGAAGAGATTCAAAAATCTTTACAAAGTGAACTAGCCTTTTAACGGCATAAAATATTTTGGAGGAAAATATGAAAAAAATTTTGATTGGATTTGCTGCGATTGCGGCACTTATGGCGACAAGCTGCGGAAGTACAAGTAATGTGGCTTCAAATGTGAGTACAAAGCCTGCGTCAAACTCTGGCGTAACTGTTGCAGGAAAAGAGACTGTCGTTGTTGACTGGGACGGACGAACTCTTGGAACAGAAGCAACCCCGGCTTGGCTTGCTCCTGCTGTTCGAGGTGATTTTTCTGCGTATATTTCTGCTTTCAAAAAGAAGGACGGCGATGTTTACCGTCGTTCAACTGGAACTGGTGCGGATGTTCGCTCTGCAACAATGCGAGCGGATATGGCTTATGCCCGAACAATTGCACGAGAACTTCAGCAATCAGTCAATGTTTATGCGGCAGAACAGGCTCGCTCTGGCAATTTGAGTGATGCAACCCGACAGGCGATTGAGGAAGTCACAAAAACTCAGTCAAATGCAGAGATAACAGGACATCAGAAAGCAACAGAATATTGGCAGCAGGTTGTTGAAGTTGACCCTGTTTCTGGTGAGAAAAAGACAAGCTATATCGTCTATCAGATTTACCAGATTCCAGCAAATACATGGGCTCAGACAACTGCGAAATATGTCAAACAGGTTTTGGGTGGTGTTGCAGACGAGCTCAGCCCTGAACAAGATTTTGTAAAAGGTTTGGTAAGCGAGATGATGCATGATGCCCGATTCCCGACTGTTATGAGCCAGGAAGAAGCAAAACAGAAGGCCGAAATCAATAAAAAGATGGCTGATGTTCAGGCTTCACTTGCACCGGCACAGCAGAAAGCCGCAGCAGAGCAGGAACTTGCAAAAATCATGCAGAACGCAAAGACAGAACGCACAAAAATTGCAGCTGATGCCAGCGTAAAGAAGACCGAAGCCGTAGCAGATGCGACAAAAGCAGCTTACCTTTCTGGCAGCCCCGTTTACCAGTCTGCGGCAACTGTAACTGGTGCAGACAAAGAATGGGCTGATGCCGAGGCACTTGCAGCATCAATCTTGTTCAACTAGGAGAATTAAATGAAAAAAATCATCGTCGCATTATTTTCTGTGATGATGATTTTTTTGTCCTCATGCGGCTCAACTGCGGAAGTAAGTGAGGCTGCTCCAACGACAGAAAAGTCATCATCTGTAAAAGAAACGAAATCAGACAAAAATTTATACAAAGGTGCAGGTCTTGTGATTGCCGTCACAGCCCCGGAAGTACGAAATGGCGGAAAATCTGAAAGCTGGATGCCACAGTTCTTTCAGGATTCAATTACTGGAAATCTTGCAAAGTATTCAAAAATGACCGTTCTTGACCGTGCCAACGAAGATTTGACAAAGGCTGAGCAGGAACTTGGTGAGACTGGCTTTTACACCGAAGAAAATGCCGTTCAACTCGGACAGATGACAAACGCTCAGTACGCTGTTTTTGGCTCCATCACGGCTCTTTCGACTTCATACGAACTAAACTTCCGTGCAATAGACATCACCACGAATGAAATCAAGGCTGCTTACAACGACAGGGCTGGCACAAAAGAAATTGAGGACGGAACAAGCGTTCGTGCAATTATCACAGAATTGCTTGGCGGACTTGGAATCGGCTTGACTGAAAAAGAAAAAACGCAGCTTGCTAAAACTGATAAAAAATCCTTGAACGCAACAAAATCGCTTGCAAAAGGTGCGGCTGCTGAAAAGGCAGACAATCTGATTGAAGCACTTGCATTCTATGCGGAAGCACAGAAAGATTCATCAACAAGCAAGGAAGCTCGTATTTCTATGAGTAAGATGCTTGACGGAAGTTTTTCAGGCAGTGACATAAGCGACTTGAAGGCAAAAGCTAAGTATGGTGAAGAGCAAAAAGCAAAATGGGAAAAAATACTCAAAGATTTGGCAGGATATGCTGCTAAAAATAGCGTGATACTAGTCTATGATTTTTCCAACATAAAATCTGAACTTTCGAGCGACAATAAAAGCGTAAAACTTACTGGATTGCCCGGCGCAAAGTTAGTCTTGAACCGTCACACAGTACTTGTAGCAAAACAAGTCTTGACCGAGTGGGAAAAGACTAAGGCAAATAAAGCAAATGAATATTGGACTCGAAATGTAAATACAAGAAATCTTTCGCCACTTTCACAAGACAATTCGGGAGTTTTTTATTGTATTTATGGCGACAATGGTACTTTAGAGTATGGCTTGTATGACAATACAGATTATCGAATAAAGAATGGTAGTATTCGACTTGGTGTACACTCGGCAGATTTCAATGTGAAGCCTCAAAATCGCTATTTTGATGACAATCAATTTAAACCGATTGATATGACCGTAAATTTATCTGATTTGCCAGATGATTCAATGTTTGAATTTAGACCCATGCAATGGAGATTCGATTATTCGGGTAATGTTACCTTCATGACACTTGAAGAATACAACGAGTGGGCAAAAGAGCAATAAACCCAAAAAATCTGCCGTGCATTTTTGCATGGCGGGTAGTCGGAGAGAGTTAATTTTTGTGTGAGGAGAAAAATATGAAAAAAGCACCGTTTGATACTATTTATGGATTGTTTAATTGTGTGCCATTAGAAAAATTATTTGGTCTTCTGAAGGAAGAATGTAATTGCAAAAAAATATCTAAATACAGCAACTATAAGACAGACGAAAAACAACAGTTTCCACACAAATTTTATATTTTCGATTTTGAAACGAAAACTGGAAAAATTTGGGATTTTATTGCAAATAATATAAGAATCTTTATAGAGGAAAAAGATAATAGACTTGATTCTCGTTTGAGTTTTGTTGGATTTTATACACAGGTTTTTGATGATAAAACATTTTCAGAAATAAAAAGTTCATTTAGTAAATATATTGATAAAATGAATGACGAGAATTCTTTTTTTGTACAGTTATATGGTTACGAAATCTTGAAGAAAGACAGTAATACGAGAAAAGGAATTATTGTTAGTCTATATGATGAGGGAAATTTTCCAATAGATTTCACTAAAATTGATGAAGATGAGATGGAAGAACTTACTACGACCGAAAAAGAAAAAATATCAAAAGAATTGGGAATACAAGTGAGATCATAATTGAATTTTGTCCCCCCCGGCTTAGGGATTGTAGCACCGCCGTCAGGCATTGCGGAACGAACTGTGTGAGCGTAGCAATGAAGCGACAGCGGAAGTGCGGATAGCAAACAAGCACGACAACGAAAGTGC
>DGTW01000153.1 GCA_002393835.1 Treponema sp. UBA4326 | reverse complement strand
TGAGCATGCGAATTTTCTTGGCCTCTTCTGAAGCAAAAATAGCCGCATAGACTTCAAGCTCAGGGTCTGCGTTTTTGTAAAGGGGAAGACTGAGGGCAAAGGAATCGGCAAGGCGGCGAGCTTCATCTGCAAGAATTCCAGTACGACGGAAAATCCAGTATTCATGGCTGTAAAAAAGCTGGGCAAAGCGAGGGTCAGCAGGATAAACCCGGCGGGCTGAATCAATCCTAGCCCTGGCTTTTCCAAGGCTTTCAGAATCTCCAAGACAGTAAAAAGCTTTCGCTCGAATATATTCGGCATCTGCAGAATAAATAAAAGGATCTGTATCCAAGGCAGAAAGGGCCTGAACAAACTGGCGGGAAGAGCAGAGAATGTCAGCGTAAAGGATTCTCGCCCCGTCCCGGTTGTAGTCAACCCACTCAGCGTCCGTAAGAGCCGTAACGACAAGAGGAAGTACGGAAGAGCGTTTTTCGCCCATATTCATTTGGGAAACTGCACGCAAATACCAGAGGTCGGCAATTTTTTCGTCATAAGCCAGGCCCATTTTTGCATTTGAATCGGCCTCGCTCCACAATTTTTCGGCGGCAAACTGCTTTGCAAGCTGAAGGTAGCGTACCGCCGTTCGTCTGTTTGCAACGGCCGCAGAATTAGACAGATTCTGGGCAGACAATTCCATTGAAAAAATAAAGCCGATAGAGAGGGCAAAAACTACAGAAAGTGTTTTTTTAAACATTAAAAAGAATTCCTTTTCTTTATTCTACTATAATTTAGCTTCTTCTACAATCCAATTTTTAAAAGCAAGATGAGAAGCAAGCAGGGCCCTCAGAGAATTTTCCCTGCCAGAAGACACTTCCTCCAGCAAAAGAACCCTCTCCCTCAGTTTTTTAGGAATCTTCCAGTCAGAGAAAATTTGTAATACAGACTTGCGCTTTCCGTTCCCCGCAAGAATTTCATCGCCAGGAAGGGCGCTTCTTACGCAAAGAGGCAGGAAGACCTGAAGACTTACTTTTTCCATGCCCGATTTTGACGGACTAAAGGTAAGAAGAGCTTTTTTTTGACCGCAGGCTTTTTCGGACTGGGGAAGACATTCAACAGAAATAATGAAATCATCGTTTTCAATAATGTCACCAATGTCTGTCAGAAAAAAGGCAAATGAGCTTTCAATGAAAGGCTCTGGCGTAAAAAAAGAAAATAAGAGACTTTCTGAATCCAGGCTGATTTTTAAATTTTCAAAGGTAAGCTCCCTGTTTTTTTCGTCTTTCCAGCTGCAAATTTCCTCGAAAAGGCGAAAAGGAAAACGGGAGGAGAAGCCTTTTTTATTCAATAATGAATAGAAGAGGCGGCGTTTTAGGGCATCGTGAAGGGAAAAGAAATATTGCCGGCTGATTTTCGAAGAATCAGCTCCACACTCCAGTTCCAAAAGCGATGACTTAAAAAAGTCTTCGTCCGCCATGGATTTTTTTGCCCCGGAAAGAAGGGCTTTTTGCCAGCCTGAAAAATTCTCATTCAGCATGGGAACAAGGATGTTCCTGATTTTATTACGGAGATATTTAGTGTCCGAATTGGTCGAGTCCGTACGCCAGGGCTGATTTCTTTCAGTAAGGTAAGCTTCGATTTCTTTCCGTGTGATTTCAAGAAGAGGGCGAATGATTTTTCCTCGAATACGGGAAATTCCCCCCATTCCCTCTCCCCCGCTCCCCTGAAGAAAGCGCATAAGCAGAGTCTCTGTCTGGTCGTTTTGATTGTGAGCCAGGCAAAGTGCGCAAAGATTCTCTTCTTTGATGAAAGAAAAAAAAGCCTCATAGCGAAAATCCCTGGCCACAGCCTCAAGGCTGTCACTAGATTCACCGGCATTTTTTGCAATTTTTCCATGAGGAATTTTAACGACCTTGCAGGAAATAGACATGCTTCGGCACAAATTCTCGACGAAAAGGGCGTCTCCTCCGCTCTCTTCATTTGGACGAATTCCATGGTCAACGGTGATTACACGAAGAATTCTTGATGAAAAAAGAGAAGAGAGAGAAAGCAAAAGTGAGACAGAATCGGCCCCTCCAGAAACGGCAATTCCAAGAGGAGAATTGTCTGAAATAGATTCTGTGTCAATCCCACAGTATTTCAGTCCGAAGAGAACTTTTTTTTCAAAATTTTGCGTGAGCTTACTTTGCATAAAAAAATCCCCCTTTTCAGGGGGAATTTCAAGGAAGGCCAGCTATTAGCGTGCTGGTGCAACGCTTACGAGTGAATCTTCTGCGTTTGTGAGGACGGTAACTTTGTCACCCAATCCCATGTCTTTTACGCGGAAAACATCACCGATATTAACGCCAGAAACATCGATTACGATGCGGGCAGGCAAGTCTTTTGGCAAAGCGCGAACTTTAACCTCAGGAACATGCTTAACCATGAAGCCGCCCTTGAGAACGCCAGCAGGTGTACCCTGATACTGAATTTTGTATGTGCGAACTACAGGCTTTTTATTTGATACGGCGAAGAAATCTGCATGAAGAACTTCGTCCTTAATGATATTGTATTCTGTGTCACGGATGAATGCATCGTATTTTTTACCTTCGATGTCGAGGGTAACGAGCATTGTAGATGTGATTGAACGCCAAACTTTGTTGAACTGAACTGAATCAACAGAGATTGATGTAGCTTTTCCAGCTTCATCGTATACAACTGCAGGAATGCGTCCTTCTGCACGGATTGCTTTTGCGGCTTTTTTGCCAGTTTCTGAACGTGTTTTTGCTTCGATAACCAACTGTTCCATTTGTTAAAAACTCCTAAAATTTTATGGAAAGCCTGTGTGAAGCAAGATAGTTGCCAAAGAATAGAATCTTACACCCCATCGTTCATCACGCCAGAGTTTTCCAAAATATAGCTGGGCCGACAGGATTCGAACCTGTGGAATGATGGCACCAAAAGCCATTGTCTTACCGCTTGACGACGGCCCAAAATACGCCGAATCAAGAATGGCTTACGCCCAAAGACTTGACTTCGCCGTTTTTAGGTTTTGTTTTGTAATAAAACCTAAATAAAAGCTCACACGGTTTTAAACCGAATGAGCCAAAATTATACAACATGTAGATAAAATAATCTAGTCTTCTACACCACTTTCGTCAAAATGTCCTGCATTATATTCGTCCAAAATCTTAGCCTGCAGGGCATTTCTGAAATCAGCGCTGATTGGATGAGCGACATCCTTATAGTCTCCGCTGGCAGTTTTTCGGCTTGGCATGGCAATAAAAAGGCCTGACTGTCCTTCAATAATTTTAACATTATGAACAACAAAGCAGTTGTCAAAAGT
>DGTW01000144.1:3256-3739 GCA_002393835.1 Treponema sp. UBA4326 | reverse complement strand
TTTTTCCGATTCTGACAGGCTTGTAAATGTGCTGGTTGTCTCCGTCAAGTGTAACTTTTCCTTCAGGAGCATCGAATGTGATTCCCTTGGCGGCAGCCCGAATTTTTTCGACATCGAATGAGCCTGCCTTTTCAGCAGCCTTTGCCCACAAGTAGACTCCAATGTAACCCGCTTCAATAGGGTCGTCTGTTACTCGTTTTTCGCCGAAGGAAGCCTTGTATGCCTTTACGAAAGCGGCGTTTTCAGGCGTTTTTGTTGTCTGGTAATAGTTCCATGCGACATAGTGACCTTTGAGATTGTCAATTCCAACGCCGCCAACTTCTTCTTCTGCGATCGAGAAACTCATTACAGGAATTGACTTTGAAGTGATTCCGGCATCAGTCAGCTGCTTGAAGAATGCGACATTTGAGTCACCGTTGAGGGTGTTGATGATACAGTCAGGCTTGGCAGACTGAATTTTACTTACGATTGTCGCAAAATCAG
>DGTW01000144.1:0-3129 GCA_002393835.1 Treponema sp. UBA4326 | reverse complement strand
GCCTTGATGATTTTGTTTGCCGTTCTTGGGAAAACATAATCGCTTCCGACCAGGAACATTTTCTTTCCGAACTCTTTAGCACAAAAATCAACGGCAGGAACTGCCTGCTGGTTTGGAGCCGCACCCATGTACATAATGTTTGGGCTGGCTTCCATACCCTTCATACTGAACCGGGTACCACAAGAGTGCCCCTGTTGCTTCGACAACCGGCTTTACTGCCTTTCGTGAAGCACTTGTCCAGCAGCCGAAAATTGTCGCAACCTTGTTGTTCTGAATCAATTTCCTTGCTTTTTCAGCGAAAATCTGTGGTTCGCTCGCACCGTCTTCCTGAACGACTTCAATCAGTTTCCCAAGAACGCCGCCTTTTGCGTTAATTTCCTTAATTGCAAGCATTTCAGCATCCCGAACAGAAGTCTCGGAAATTGCCATCGTGCCGCTCAGGGAATGAAGAATTCCGACTTTTACGGTCTTTGACTGTTCTTTTTTCTCGCAGGAAGAGAGGGTAAGTGTGCCCAAAACAGCTCCAGTCGCCAGAAGGCTTGTGATAATTCCATTAATTGTCTTTTTCATGATTTTTACCTCCAAATCATTTTTTTTTGTATTTTGAAATAAAAAAGGCGTCCGCTTTCTTTGCCAGCACAAGAAAACAGACGCCTTTGTCTTTCGTTTAAATATTTTAATTTTATGCCGCTGCCGCAAATAAGAAGTCAACGGCAAACATAACCACTGCTCCAAGGAGCATTTTTGGAATGTCTTTAAGAAGGCTTTTGCCACTTTTTTCCTTATTTTTTGAAATCTTTGCTTCTATTAAGGTCAGAATTCCCCAGATGACTGGAACCGCCACAGCCATAGAAAGACCAATGGTTGCCATTTCATGCAGCATTTGAGCCGTGTCCCCAGGATTTTTTAATACTGTTAAAAATGGCGGATAAAACACGACCTCACCGTGATAAACATGCTCAATCGCCAGAAGAGCACTTCCACCGTAAAGCATTTTCTCAAGGTTTGAGAGCCTTGCCTTGATTACGGAATCTGTATTCTTTTTTAGGACAAGCTTTTTCGTAATCGTAAGGACGACTGCTTCTCCAAGGGGAACCAGAAAACAAGCCATAAGAGCCTCCAGGTAAAAAAAAGAGCTTCGACTTGTGAATCGAAGCTCCCTTGCTAAGTTATGCTGAAACTATATCGGTCAGCTGAATTTGTGTCAATTTCTTTTTCTTCAACTTTAGTTCTAAGAAAAAAATGAAAAATCCTCCAAAAAAAAGCCTTAAACACTTTCACAAGTCAGTAAAAACTGTAAAATACAAGGTAAATTTTCCTATTCAGTAGTGGCAAAGAGGTCGTTTTGGAGCAATCCATGGCGGCCTTTTTTATTTTAAGGAGGCAGAGAATGCAAAATGTATTGGATGAAAAAACAGTTAACGCAATTTTGATAGAAATAAAACGCCTCGAAAATATGATTTGTGATTTGATGAATGTCTGCAGCAGTGTGGCTTCCATGGATTTGTATCTGGATAATGCCGCAAAAAAATTCTCCCTTTCTGGCCGGGAATTTGATGTGCTCAAACTGATAGCAGACGGGCGGTCAAACAATGAGATAAGCGAGCAGATTCAAATCAGTGTTTCGACTGTAAAAAAACATATCTACAATATTTTCAACAAAGCCGGGGTGAACTCACGGACACAGCTTCTGAATCTGATTTACGGAAAAAACTGATTTGCCCGTCAGAATGCGAAGGGAATACAGCTACCACCAAAAGCATTAAGTCTGCTATAATGTATTATAACCAATGCAAGTCCACATAATTTCCTTCACCCAGGCAGGCTTTTCTCTCTCCGAACGGATTCAAAATCTTCTTTCCCAACCGGATTTTTCGGATCGGGATGGGGAAGTCACGCTTTCTTTTGCGGGGAATGTAGCAGGCAAAAATGAAAATTTCCTCTCAGGCGAAAATCTTTCCTTAAAGTGCCCGCCTTCTTCTGTTTATACGCCTCTTTCACAATGGGTTCAGACTCACTTTCGTACAAAAAATGCCCTTGTTTTCATTGGGGCGGCGGGAATTGCCGTCCGTGCGATTGCTCCCTTCGTAAATGACAAAAAAACTGACCCGGCTGTTATCGTGATTGACGAGAAGGGGAGCTTTGTGATTCCTCTTCTCTCAGGTCACATAGGCGGGGCGAACGAGCTTGCCAGGAAAATTGCGTCCCAGATTGGAGCCATGGCGGTAATCACAACGGCAAGCGATGTCAACAATCTTCCTGCAATCGATGAATTTGCGGCGAAAAACAATCTTTCGATAAACGACATGAAACTTGCGAAAGATTTTGCGGCGAGACTGCTTGCGAAGGATAATCTTCTGTCACAGGCTGAATCTGATTACGCTAAAGTTCCAGGTCGAAATAATCTTGATAACGAAGAAATTTCCCCCGAGTTTACAATCAGCGTATATATCAAAAATGATATACTTTCTCTGATTCCCAAATGCCTGGTGCTGGGAATCGGCTGTAAAAAGGGAAAATCGAGGGAAGAACTAAAGAATTTTGTCTTTGAAACGCTAAAATCTTACAAAATTGACATTCGTTCGTTAGTTCAAATAAGTTCTGTCTACCAAAAGAAGGATGAAAAGGCAATAATTTCGCTGGCAGAAGATTTAAAACTACCGTTCGTTACCTTTTCCACCGAAGAATTGAATTCTGTTAGCCAGAAAGTGAGTCATTCAGATTTCGTCGAGAAGACTTTGGGCACGGACAATGTGTGCGAAAGGGCAGTTTTTGCCTCGGGAGCAGATGAGCTGCTTCTTCCAAAGACTGCCAGAAACGGCATGACACTGGCTGTGGGAATGCGAAAATTCGATATTGAAATTCCTGAAGAACTGGCTAAATACCTTCAGCGTAAGTGACCCGTTTTTCGAACTTAAATGCTTCCAGGAATTTTTTTGCCCGCTCTGTCTTTGGATTCGTAAAGAATTCTTCCGGGGTGTCTTCTTCGACAATCACGCCCTCATCAATGAAAACTATTCTGTCGGCGACTGCACGGGCAAATTCCAGCTGATGGGTCACAATCAGCATGGTGCGGCCTTCTTTTGCCAAATCCATCATTACATCAAGAACTTCACGGACCATTTCCGG
>DGTW01000216.1 GCA_002393835.1 Treponema sp. UBA4326 | reverse complement strand
CACCAAAACCGAATTCACCGCCGTCTGTGAAGCGGGTTGAGCAGTTTACGTAAACACATGCCGCGTCCACTTTGGCCTGGAAAAGTCTTGCATTTGCCCTGCTTTCTGTGATGATGCTTTCTGAATGTTTGGTGTTGTGGCTGTTGATGTATGAAATTGCTTCGTTTACATCGGCCACGACTTTGACTGCACAGATTAAATCCAGGAATTCAAAACCGAAGTCAGAATCTTGGGCTGGAACAATTTTACAATCCACAGATTTGCACAGGTTTTCACAGATTTCAAAGGCTTTTTCGTCCGCGCGAATTTCCACTTTGCCGGCAAATCTTTTTGCCAGACGGGGCAGGAATTTTTCCGCTACTTTTTCGTGAACCAGAATGCACTCGATTGCGTTGCAGACTCCGGGCCGCTGGGTTTTTGCGTTCCATGCTATGTTTTCTGCCATTTCCAGGTCGCCGCTTTCATCGACATAGAGGTGGCAGATTCCGGCTCCTGTCTCGATTACAGGAACTTTTGCCGTCTGGACTACCATATTAATCAGTTTTGCGCTGCCCCGGGGAAGAGCCACATCGATTTTGCCAACGGCCGTAAGAATTTCCTCGACTTCCTCATGGCTTTCGCAGGGAGCAAGTTCGATTGAATCGACTACACCGAAGCCCTGTGCCTCTGAACTTTCAAGGCCTTCCTTGATTGCGGCCACGATTGCCCTGTTTGATTTCAATGCGCTTGATGAGCCTCGGAGCAAAATTGCGTTTCCGCTCTTGTAGGCAAGGGCGAAGGCGTCTACCGTGACATTTGGGCGGCTTTCGTAGATGATTGCGACGACTCCAAGGGGAACTCGAACCTGTCGGATAGTCATTCCGGCGGGAGTTTTCCAGCCGGCTGTTTCTTCTCCGATGGGGTCTGTCTGGGAAATAATTATTTTGATTGAGTCGATAAGACCGTCTATCCGCTTGTCATTGAGTGAAAGCCGGTCAACGAGGGCTTCCGTCATGCCCTTTGAGCGGGCAAGGGCGACATCCTCGGCGTTTGCGGCCAGAATTGCAGTGCGATTTTTTTCGATTGAAGAAATTACGGCCGAAAGAGCAATGTTTTTCTGGCTTGCTGTTTGAAGGGCAAGCGTGTCACTTCCGGCACGGAGTTTGTCACAAATTTCAGAAAGATTCATATGAGCCTCCAATGGGGCGTTGCGGGGATACCCCGCAGAAGGGGTAGGCGGAAATGGCGAAGCCATTGCAGCCGAGGGGAAGGCTTTCCCCTTTTTTTAATAATTTGCAAGGAAGAACATGGCAATCAGCATGACAGCCTTGTTTTTTTCGTTTGACCATTCATTTGACTCTGGCAGGCTTTTTACATACCACCAGAAAATTCCAAATTCCGGGTCAATGCGGAGGGCATATTCAGCGAAATCGTCACTTTTTGCCATTGAGCCAAACATGAGGTAAATAACTTCGTCCAGAATTTTGGTGAATGAAGTGAAAACTTCGGCCCATTTGTTCTCTTCGATGGCTAAGCAATATTTTTCGAGTTTGACAAGAATTTCTTCTTTGAGGGAAACATCTGCGCTGTCTACCCAAGTCTTTTGAATGAGCAGGGAGAGGTTCTTTTTGAAAGAAGTGATTAGCTTTTTTACGCTGTCTTCGGAAGAAATGTCGAAGCCGCTACCGAAAATTGAGGCGACCGTCGCAGCCGAAGCTGTAATTTCTCCAGAATCGTTTGTTGAAATTAAGTTGTTTAGTGCATCTATTGTATTTTTTTCTATAAAATTTGTTATTAAATCGTTCATCTTGTTTCTATCTTAAAGAATTTTCAGTGTTTGTTCAATAATTTGACATGGACTTCGTCTTTAGTGCAAATATCTCTTTGCCCATGCCCTTGGCGACATTCCTGTGTTTTTTTTGAAGACACTTGAAAAATAGTTCTGGTTTTGGAAGCCCAGCCTGCTTGCGATTTCTCCCAGTTTTAGGGATTCGACCTGAAGCAGTTTTTTTGCCTGTTCGATTTTCAGTTTTTCGTGCATGGTCTGGATTGTGTAGCCGGTCAGCTCTTTTGCCCTTCTTACCAAATGACTTTTGCTAACTGACAGTTCCCGGGCCATTTTGTCCAAATCTGTCATCTCGCTTAAATGTTCCAGAAGGTAGCCTGTAATTTCACTGGCTTTGAGCCCGTTATGGACTTCACTTGAATCATCTTCCGACAAATTCAGAATTCCTTTAAGTTCTTCGCCAGTCAGAAGCATTGTCCGTTTTTTTGACCTGCCCTCCCTTAAATAAACCGTGTTCAGGGCGTTTGAAAGCAGGGTGCGTACCGTGTCGTAAATTGAAATGTTTGGGTTTCCTATTTCGAGAAAGGTAAAACCAAAATATTTGTCTTCGTGATGAAGAATTTCTACCATAAAAGAGTATCTTCTGCCCTGTGGAAAAAAGAACTTCGGAATGAAGGCCGGATCCGTAATCTTGAAGGGAAGTTTCTTCTGAATGTCTGCCGGCGGTTCTGGAAGAATCAGCTCAAGGCTTGTGCTTCCCAAATCGCTGGTCATGTTCTCGCTGAGGGAAAGGATAATGCCCGGAATTCCCATTTCCCCAAGCTGATAACGCAAGACATCCTGAATTTGCCTGCCGCTTTTTGCCGATGCAAAGTTGATTGCTATTTGTGACAGAGTATTCATCAGATAGCTGTCTTCTCTTGGGGCTATCGTGTCATATTCAATGAAAACAGAAGCCAGAATTCGTAACTGATGAAAGATATTTTCCATCTGATTTTTTTGCGGGTCGGGGAGAAAAGAAAGAATTGTTTTCCTTAAAAGGGTTAATTTTTGCTGGACTTCGCTGTTCACGAAAAGCCCTTCCTTCCTCAAGTCCTGCAAAAGGCTCTGAAAGTAACGCAGAATTTCGCTTTCTTTTTTCTGCCCCTGGATGTCGTCAAAAATTGAATCCGCAAGTGTCAGAAGTTTATTTTTATTAAGGTTCGGGAAAATTTGCCTGAGTTTTTCCAAAATGAAAGGGCGAAAATCCTCTTTTGTGGAGAGAGAGAAAGCCGGCTCTTCTGAGTTGGAAATAGCTTCAGCCGCTTCGAGAATGCTTTGTTCAAAGCAGCCGCAGGATTGTCTTATCAAAAGTGATGTCGGAACGAGCAGGGTGTCGAAATGTTCCTTGGGAGCCATGATTCTGTCAATAAGAAGCTCCACGGCGGCATAGCCCCGCTTGAAATACTCCAGGTTCATTGTGGTGACTGGTGAGCGGGCAAAGACTCCGCTGTACTGATTGTTGAAGCCAGTGACGGCCACGTCTTTTGGAACGGAAATACCGTGCTTGTCCAGCTCTTCAATTACGGAAGAGGCGATTAGGTCGCTGGGAGTGACTATGCAGTGGATTTCTTTTTTGTCCCTTATGTCGTGGCAGGAAAGCATTTTGTTTACGGCGGCCGCAATGTCAGCGGAATTCATTTCTTTTAGAAGAAAAACTGAATTCTCCAGTTCCTGAATTCCATATTTTTGCAGCTCCTGGCCGTAGCACTTGAGCCTTTCCAAATGGGGGCTGGAAGTCTCGCTTCCGATGAAGGCAAATTTCCTGTACTTATGGTCAATGACAAGGTGTTTCATCAATATTGAAATTGAATACTCGTTGTCGATTCTGACTGATGGAATTCCGGGCAGATCCAGGTAGCCTATGTCAACCATAGGCAGCGGTTTTATTGAATTGAAGGTGTCTTCAACCCTTTTTACATCAGTAAGCTCACAAAAAGATGATGTCCATGTAACAAGTCCGTCAATCAGGGGCTTTTTCATAAAACGGAAGGTTTTGAAATAGCGGGCGATAAAGTCAATGTCGTCAAAAAAAGAATATTTTATTGCCCCTGCAAAATTGATGAAGTTGAGGTCGTAGTCTGAGGCCGCCTTTAACATTCCGGCGATGTATTCCTGGCCTATGAAAGAACGGAAATCAGCGATGCCGGCAAAGCCGAAAGTGATTCTGTGCCCCTGATTTTTTTGTGACTGGAGAAATGCCTTTCGCTTTGATAATCCGCTGTTCATATATTGTCTAGTATCTTATATTTGTCAGCGAAAATCAAATTTCTCTTTCTATTCCTCTTCCTTTTTTGACAAAGTAGATTTACAATAGTTTAATTCATTAGACTGGAGGAAAATTTAATGAAAAAAATCATTGCTCTTCTTGTCTCCGCCTGTGCTTTTTTTGCAGGCTGTAACAAGACGAATGTTACGGAAATCACTCTTTCTGGAACTGGCATAAAGACGCAGACCTTCTCAAAAATTCAGGATGCCTTGGACACAATTGGAATCAGCAAGGGAACTTTTACAATCAACTTGCCCAAAGGTACTTACAACGAGGCTCTTTATTACAACGGTTCCGCTGACATCACGATTTCGGGTTGTACAGAAGCAAAATATGGCGAAGATGTAGTAATCTCAATCGACAATAATGGCGATTTGCTCCGCTGTGACCGCACCACAGGCCAGAAGGCTCGCTGTGTATTTGAGTTTGAGGGCACAGGAAACCTTACCCTCGAAAATCTCACTGTTCACAACACCTTCCTTCGAAGCGAGAAGAAAGTCAACAACGGTCAGGCTGAGACAATCGGCTTCGACTCAACCGGAAAACTCGCGGCTTACAACTGTGCTTTCAAGTCATATCAGGACACCCTCCGCATGACAGGAAAAGCATGGTTCTACAAATGCTATGTTGAAGGCGACACAGACTTTATCTGGATGGAAGCAAGCGGAAAAGTCGCTTTGTTTGAAGAATGTGAGCTTGTTTCGCTCTATGACAAATTCCACAATGACCCGACAAGCTACATTGGCGCACCTCGAATGGATAAGGGCAACAAGGCCTCAAAAGGTCTGGTCATCTTCAATTCGAGCATTGCCACCCAGGAAGGTGAGACCACTTATCTGGCCCGCACTCCATGGAATTCTGGATATTACAATCAGGTTGCTTTCGTAAACAACACCGTAAATGGAGACATAGAGGCTTCTCTCTGGAAGGGCAAGGCTCTCACAGCCCATGGAATTCCTGAGACAATCATAGGCTGGAAAATCGACCGAAAAACAGCTGATGCCATCGGAGCAAAAGTTGACGGACGAAAAGACATTCTCTCAGACGCAGCTGTCGCAAACGAATTCAGCGGCCGTGAGACAATTCTCAACCGCTACTATGACCTTGCGACCCTCAAATACAAGAAAGACCTGGAAAACTACTGGGATGTCAAAAAACTTGCTTCTTCACATGGATGGAAAGTTTCAAAAGATTCTTCAAAATCACTCCTTTCTGGCGAAGAAAATGTCAGCAGAACGGTTTACACTTTCAGCGACACAACACAGAACAAAGATGTCGTTCTCGACGGTTTTGCCGTTGAAGGCGACAAACTTGTGGGCTACCCAGGACAGAAAATCACTTTCCCTGTAAAAGGAAAGTCTGTAGTAAGCGTAACTGGCTGCCTTGGTGGAAACGGTACAATCAAATCAGAAAAACAGGGAGCTGCTTTCTACGACTTCAACACAGGTTCTGCCACAAAATTCGCAGAAAAGGCATATGTTGTTTACGAGGGGGCTTCAACAATTACAATCACGGCAACAACAAAAACAACTATCTCAAAAATCGTTGTTGAGTCTGATCGTGCTGCAGAATTCACGCCGGTTTCTTCAATCGCCATTTCTTCAGAAGACAATGCTGAAATGGTTTACGGTCGAAAGAGCCTTCAGTTCTACGCAAAAATCAATCCTCCACGCCCGACAAATGCTGACTATGAATGGACCGTTTCTGATCCTACAGCCGCCACTATTGACCAGACAGGTTTCCTTACGGCCGCAGAACTTGCCGAAGATAAGGACATTATCGTAAAGGCAACTGCAAAGGACGAAAAAGCCGCTTCTGCAGAATTCAAACTGCATGTTTCTAAGCCGGATCCAAACGCTGTTGGTCTTTCATGGCTCACAAGCCTCGATGCCAGCAAAAGTCTCGAAGGTGCTTCTGACAATCCTCTTGTCGCAAAGGCAAATAAGGCCATTCCTTCACCTGGAAACTGGGTATACAACGGCTCAAAGATTAATGCTGATTTTGCAAAAGGTGGAATCACTTACACTGGATATTCTGGAACAATCGCCGGAAAAGACACCCTTTATGTTGATTTCCCGGTTACTGCCGTTGAGAGTCTTGAAATCACAAAAATTGATGCCGCATTCGGAAACCACGGTACCAGCAATGTCGCAGTTCTTATTCAGGGAATTTCTGGCTCAAAGAAAACCGAGCTTGTCGTTGATGAGTCACGCCAGGTTCGCTCTCTAAAGAAAACTTATGAGCTGGACACTCCTTTCCTTATCAAAAAAGGTGAGACTGCAAAAATCCGCGTGGTTCTTTATGGACGCGATGGAAACGGTGAATGTGCTATCGCAGGAGGAAAGGCTCCGACTGTAGCGACAATCACTCTTTCTGGAAGCAAAAAATAAGCTGACTTTTTCCAGCAGAGGGATGCTAGAAAAGTTTGATGAGTAAGGCTGGTGAGCCTGGTCGAATTTAAAATCACCCTAAATGCGGTGATTTCGGCCAGCTTCAGGCCTGCCTTCATTCTTTTTGAACATCCCTATTTTTTTTCTCTAAAAAATCAAAAATCATTTTAAAGATAGAAAAAGCTGGTGTATAATTGAATTCAAATGGATAATTTTTTTAGGGATAACGAAGTCAAAATCGATTCGGTATCCGGTGCATACACGCAGGAGACTCTTTCGGCTTACGCTTCTCACCTTGTAGGCAAAGAAACTCCTTTTTCTTATGTGGTAATTGACGTTGATAATTTCACTTACATAACGGATGCTTTTGGTCTGGATGTCGGAAAAAAAGTTCTCTATGATGTTGCTGAAAAAATCACTGGGATAGTTCAATACAAGGGAGTTCTGGCCAGAAACGAAGGGGACGAATTTTCCCTGATTCTCAAAAATGTCGTTGATTATGAGGAAATCTGGAGCATCTGCCACACGATTCTCGTAAAAATCAACGAAATTTCCATTCCAGAAATTGACCGGCAGACTCTTACCGTCACCATTGGAATAGCCAGATACCCAGAAAACGGCTCCAATCTCGACGACCTCTTGACCTGTTCCGCAAAGGCCCTTTACCGGGGAAAAACAAAGGGGCGTAACTGCTTCATCATTTACCTTCCTGAAAAGCACGAGAACATCATCCCCAAAGACGAGAAAAAACGCCTGATTGGCTCAATGAACCTTCATTCAAACATTTTTAAATTCCTGACTGAAAGCGACAATCTGGCTCAGGGAATCACCAGCCTTATAAATTTCATCAGCTCCTACTTTGAAATAGACCATATCTGCATTCAAAGTAATGAAAAGCTCTTCTTTCAAAAAATTCACCAGCTCTCGAAAAACCAGCATTTTCTGCCAATTCCTCAGGAACTTATTTCAAAGAGTATCAACAAACTCACAGGAGTCCTTTACATTTCCGACAGGAAAAACCTCTTCCAGGCAAAGCACATGGAGCTTTTTGAATTGTGCGAATCTCAGCAGATTACGGCAAGCTGCATTTGCGAGATTTCTTATCGTGAGGAGCGTTTCGGAATCCTAAGGGCAGAAATGACCGGCACCGAAGATGAAAACCGACAATGGCAATATTCTGACCTGGACTTGCTTTTGACCGCCGCAAAGACCATAGGCTTGATTCTGCATTATAGCGGAAAGACTTTCGAGGACTTACAATAAGGAGGCCGTGTATGAATGATGAGCAAAAAGAGCATATCATTGAAGGTAGAAAAACCTTTTTCATAGTTCCAGATGTCACCCTTCTTCCAGAAACCTACCTTGAAGACTTTATGGCCCGGGGTTATGAGACCTACATTATTGGTGATGACCGTTACTGTCCCTTAAAGGCAAAGGTTGAGGTTATTATCGAGACATTCACTGATTCCATACTTTTCTTCTATATTGATGCACAGGTGAAAGGCGTAAGGTGGGAAAGATACATTAAGGAATTGCAGCAAAAATACGCCGGAAGAATACTGATTGGCGTGCTTTACGCAAAAAGACAGAGTGATGAGGAAAAAAAGAGGCTGGAAAAATACTATCTCTTCGATGTCGGAATTCAATGCGGTTGTATTTCCCTTGAATATCAAAAGGCCAAGAATTTTGCCCTGATTGATAAGGTTATGTACGCAAATCAGGCTTGTGGCCGCCGTAAAAATATCCGTGCCATTTGTGATACTCGAAGCAAGGTCAGCATTGTGACAAAACACGGGCAAATCAAGGGCAGCGTGCTTGATGTCAGCCTTAGCCATTTTTCATGTACTTTTGAAAGCACAGTTGATATTCAACTTTACGAAAAGGTTCCAAAAATACTGATTAACATCAATGGCCTTCATTTTGCAACGGATGCCATTTTAATCATGCAGCGAATGAAAAACGGAGTCATGTTGTATGTCTTTGTCTTTTCAAATTCACTGGGGCAGCAGGGGATTGAGGCAGACATGCGGCCCCGTCTTCTGGAGAAAATCTACCAGATGACCAGCGACAAGGCCAAGTCTCTAATGCGCTACAAATTCGATGAAGCCAGAAAGAATCTAAAGCTCTACATGAGTGATGATGATATTTTTGAAGCCGGCTATTACAATTTTGACGATTAATAATTGGACTCAGCTTTATCTTCCGTTTTTTTGAAAGCAAGTATTGATTAAATGAATCGAATTCTTTAGAATACTTAAATAAATCTTTAATTTAAGGGGATTCTAAATGAAAAAGACTGCAAAAATTTTCGCAATTTCATCTGTTATTGCTTTCGCAATGGTTGCAATGAGCTGTGGCTCAACAGCTAAAGCTGCTCCAAAAGCAGAAGAGCCAGCTGCCGTTGAGGCACCTGCTGCAGAAGCTCCAGCCGCAGAAGAGGCACCTGCTGTTGCAGAGCCAGCTGCTGAAGTTGAAGCACCTGCTGCAAACTAATCAAACTAACTTAGCTTGATAAGAGGCTGTCCTTTAAGTTGATGATTTTCAACAAAGGGCAGCTTTTTTTTCGTTTGCCCAAGCTGATGATTTTCGATAAAATATCAGCACTATGGAATTTACACAGGAATCAATCGACGCTCTCGTTGTAAACGAAGTCGAAATCATGAAAAAAATCGCTGAAGAGCTTAAC
>DGTW01000304.1 GCA_002393835.1 Treponema sp. UBA4326 | reverse complement strand
CTGCCAGCCCTGATCAGAATGCAGATGATTATGCAGTTCCTATGATTTACACTGGCAACGCTGGAAATCTTGACCTTGTTATTGAAGGTTCAAATATCTACTTCTGGAAAGTGGTTGTTTTGCAGTTCTAATTAAATCTTCAAAATATGCAGGCTGGCTAACTTGTCAGACTGCATAAATCGGTCTTTTCCTCGCAGTTCACGAAAGTGTCTGCGGGGATTTTTGTTTATTGACTTTTTGAGGATTTGTGATATATTTAAAACATAGAGGGAGTTCACAGCACTGTGGCTCGCCTCAGTTTACGCTATAAAAGCTCGCCGAGTCGTCACACTTTGGGCGGGCTTTATTTTTTACCAATTCAATGTTACTTGAAGAGGTTCAGTGCTGTAACAATCAAAGTTAAAAGTGCAACGATAAACATTGCAAGTTCGTACTTATTCATGCTACGCAGTCCTCCCATTCAATAAAATGAGAGACAAGCCACCCTGTGCCATGAATTCCCAATAGAGTAATTTTAACTTGAAAAATTATTACTTGTCAACAACTACTTTATAACTGTCTAGTAGTCTGTGGCCATACATCTTCCGTAAATGCGGCGGCAGGTTAAGCCGGAAACATTCCCCGTGCCGCGTCCTGAAGTGCACCCCTAAACTTGGACAAATAAAGTTCAAGTTTAGGAGGGGGATTTTTTTTGAGTACTGACATGGCTGTTGATTTTTTACAAAATTGTGGTAGTATAAAATTATGCCCAAGATTTTTGTATATAACGGTTATAGGTTTTTCTATTTCTCAAATGAGGGAAATCCTTTAGAACCTTGTCATGTACATGTCCGAAAAGGAGAAAGTCTTGCGAAATTTTGGGTAGGGGAAACAGTATCGCTTGCTGATAATATTGGATTTTCTGCAAAGGAACTCAGTGATTTGTGCAAAGTTGCAAATGAGAATAAGGATAAGATCAAGGAGGCATGGAATGAATTTTTCAAAAGAAACAGCAAGAGCAAATAAAGTCTGGTTTGACTCGGACAATCTATGGATTTTGTTTGTGGATGGACGTCAGCTTTCTGTTCCTAAATCTTTTTTTCCTTCATTTGCGAATGCTACAGAAGAGCAGCTTTCTCAGTATGAATTAAGCGGTGGAGGAATAGGCATTCACTGGGATTCTTTAGACGAAGATTTATATGTACCGAATTTGTTAATTAATACAAATATGCAATTAGAAAATAAATATGCTTGACAGGGGACTTTCCCCGCCGTGCGGTGTTTCGGCTTCGCCAGGCACCCAGTACGGCAACACTTTCCTCCGCCTTGCAGGCAGTTCGCTTGCGGTATGGGGGCATTTCTTTACTCCAGCACCAAATCCACGGCCTCTGCATTGCAGGCCTTCAGCAGGTCTTCCGGGGAGATTACGATTTGCTCACCTCGAATTCCTGCGCTGATATAGATTTTTTCGTGTTTTAGGGCACTCTCATCTATAAATGTCGGATATTTTTTTTTCATTCCGAGAGGAGAGCAGCCGCCACGGATATAGCCTGTGAGGGCAAGCAGTTCCTCTGGCTTTACCGGGTTTATTTCCTTTGCCCCGCAGGCATTCCTTGCTTTTTTTAGATTTATCTCGTGCTCTGCACTCTGGCAGAAGACGAAAATTGCCTTGCTTTCGCTCCTCATTACGATTGTCTTAAAGCATGCGGCAGGGGCTATTCCGAGTTTTTCTGCGATTCCGCTGGCTGCTCCGCGACTCAGCTCGTGCTCTCCGTCATCATCATAAGAGAGGGTTTCGTATTTGATTTTAAGTCCATCAAGAATTCTCATTGCGTTTGTTTTTTTCATACCGTAATCCTTTTCTTTATGATATAATCATGGAATGAGCCAGAATATTCAAGATGTATTAAGTTCTTTCTCTCAAAAACTCGCCCGTTTTAATAAGTCCCCGGATGCCCAACGGGTCGTTGCTCCTTCAAAAGATTCTTACTATGAGGAGAAGATTCGGGAGAGGGCAGAGCGGCTTAGAAATTCCGTGGTCTCGACTTACAAGATTTACCGTGCTCCTTTCGAGGCTCTTGGCGAAAAATCTGACAGGGCGGCTTCCCTTGACCGGGACGAGCAGGCTCTTCTCAAAGCTTACAATCTCTACAAATCCTGCATGGAAATTGACAAGGAAAATCAGGATGAAATAGGAGCAACTCACATCAAGAATGTGGAGCTTTATTCTCCCCTGGCGGACAAGGCCAGTTACACCTCTGGAGGCCAGTTCATCTATCTTCTTTGCTGGCTGTATTTTGAGCAGAATTGTCAGGAATTCTTACCTTTTTTTAAGGACTTTGAGAATCATTTCGTGTTATGCTTTTCTCCGTCGGAGAATTTTCAATTTGAAGACGGGCATGAAAAAGAAATATTTGAGCTTGTTAAGGCGGAGTTTTATTCATGACAAAAGATTTGACATGCGGTCATCCCCTGAAGATTATCATCAATTTTGCGCTCCCGGTTTTTTTCGGCTATCTCTTCCAGCAGTTCTACAACATCGTTGATTCTGTAATAGTCGGTCAGTTTCTCGGCGTGGATGCCCTCGCTGCCGTCGGGGCGACAGGAAGCCTTCACTTTATGATTATCGGCTTCTGCATGGGGCTTTGCTCAGGCTTTGCCATTCCGGTTGCCCAGCGTTTTGGTGCCAGCGACTATACATCAATGCGGCAGTTCATTTTCAATTCCTGGTTCCTTGTCCTCATTTTCTCCCTAATTATTACTTCTTTCACAGTGATTTTTTGCCGTTTCATGCTGGTCGCCCTTAAAACCCCGGATAATATAATCGACATGTCATATTCCTATTTCGTCATCATTCTTGCAGGAATTCCCGTTATTTTCTTCTATAATATTTTGTCTGGAATTATTCGTTCGGTTGGTGACTCAAAGACTCCGCTTTACTTTCTTCTTATTTCGGCCGTCCTAAACATCCTTCTTGACCTGCTATTTATCGCTGTTTTCAAGCTTGGAATTCCCGGTGCGGCCTATGCCACCGTAATTTCAACCCTTGTTTCAGGCCTTCTATGTTTTTTCTATATGAGGGCCAAATTTGAAATCTTGCGGCTTCAAAAAGAAGACAAGGTGCTTTCATCCCGAAAAATGCTTTCACTCATGGGCATAGGGGTTCCCATGGGCTTACAGTATTCAATCACGGCAATCGGAAGCGTCATCCTGCAGAGTGCGGTCAATGTCCTTGGCTCAGTCTATGTGGCTTCAATGGTCGCCGCTCAAAAAATCAGCATTTTCTTTTCAACGCCTTTTGATGCCCTGGGAACTACCATGGCCACTTACGGCGGTCAGAATGTGGGCGCTCAAAAAATAGAGAGGCTTAATCCGGGGCTTTTCTGGGGCTGTATGGTCGGTTTTGCCTGGTCTCTTATTGCCCTGCTAATCCTTTACTTTTTTACTGACAATATGGCCATTCTTTTTATCAGTAAGAATGAATCGGCTGAGACTACGGCCTTTGTCCTGAAACATGTCTTTTATTTTCTCATGGCCAACGGCATCACCTACTGGCTTTTGGTTCTCGTCAATTGCGTCCGCTTTATGATTCAGGGAATGGGCTTTTCCAGGCTTGCTATTTTTGCCGGAGTCTTCGAACTTATCGGCCGGGGACTTATCGGCATCGTTTTTGTTCCCCTGCTGGGATTTCCCGGAGCCTGTCTTGCCAGTCCTCTGGCCTGGGTTCTTGCCGATGTCTTTCTTCTTCCCGCCTACTTTTCTTGCAGGCGAAACCTCATTAAAATGTTTGCAAGGGGCGGGCAGTCGTAATGAAATCACTAAAGACCAAAATCTTTTTTATAGTTTTGTCGGGAATTATCGCCTCATCAGTGATTGTCGGCGGTTTCGGAATTTTTTGGTCTAACAGCGCCGTAAAAAAAGACTCGGCCCAAATCCTTGATTTAATGGCTCAGGTTCAGTCCGAGGGCTTGAACACCATGTTTTCAGATGTCGTAAATTCTTCGGAAGTCCTGGCTCATTATGTCAGCGAAAACCTTGAAGGCATCGATATTCTTCACCGAACGGATGAATTTTCCAGCTATCTGACTCATCTTGAAGATGTCTTTCACTATGTTCTCAGTTGTACAGGGGCTGCCTTTTCTGTTTATGTCCGTTTTGCCCCTGAACTTACCGATGAAGTTGCCAGCATCTTGTGGTACAAAAAAAACGGCATTTTCCTAAAGACTGAACTTCCTGATTTTCCTGTCTATACTCCGAGTTTTAATGACAGCTGGTATTACCGGGCAAGGGCAAGCGAAAGCGGAATCTGGACGAACCCCTACTACAACAGCGATTTGAATGAATATGTCATTTCCTATGGTCTTCCTGTCTATAAAAACGGAAAATTCATAGCTGTGGTTGGCATGGATATTGATTTTGATGACATCGTTTCTGTCGTCAATTCAATAGCGGTCTACAATACGGGCTATGCTTTCCTTACTGATCAGGATTTTGTAATTCGCTACAACAGAAGCATCCCCTATGGAACCCGCCTTTTTGCCCACGCCCATGATTTCAAGCTGATTAAGAATTCTGGAATTGAGTCAGAATTTTACGAATACAAGAACACCATAAAAGACAGTTTCAACAAGAATAAAACAAAGACCATAATTTACAAAATGGTTTACAAGGATCTTTCAAACGGAATGAGGCTCGTGGTCAGCGTTCCAGCCAGGGAGATTGACCGGACGAGAACGAGGCTGATTATAAGCATGTTGATTGCCGTCATCGTAATTTCAGTCCTTGTTTCCCTGTGGAATATATGGATGTCAAGCAGGCTCACCAAACCTGTTAAAAAGATCGCTGATTCCACCAGGAAGATTATTGCCGGAGACTACGACTTTAACTTCAATGATGCGCCTGATAACGAAATCGGTGAGCTTATGAGAACATTTGAGTTCATGGCAAAGGCTCTTAAACGCCAGTTTGAGTACATAAATGGCCTTGTTTATCTGGATTCCATGACTGGGGCAAAAAACAAGAGGACCTTTATCGACGAAAGAAACGAAATAACTGACAAAATCAAAAAGTCTAAAGACTCTGGAGAAAAGCTGGAATTCGGCGTTATAGTTTTCGATGTCAACGACCTCAAAAATACGAACGACAAGTATGGTCACAAGGCAGGCGATCAGCTCATAAAATCTGCCTGCAACCTTATTAAGACTGTTTTCTCAATGAGCAAGATTTTCCGTATTGGCGGCGATGAATTCGTGGCGACTCTCACAGGCAGGGATTACGAGAATAGGGCTGAGCTGCTCACAAAATTGAGGAGCGAAATGGACTGCCCCTTAAGCGAAAAAAATCCTGCTTTCGATAAAGTGTCACTGGCAGCAGGCCTTGCAGTTTATGATTCTTCAAAAGACGATGACTTCCAGAATGTCTTTGAGCGGGCCGACGAGGAAATGTACAAGACAAAAACATCAATGAAGGGCGGCCGGGAAAATATAAGATAAGGGGGAGAAGTCTCTCCCTGCGCCTCATCTAAAGAATCGGCTACCCTCTCTAAAATCTCACAGAGCATATAGAAATCTGTGTTAATTTGTGCTAATCTATCCTTACAACTTTAAGGAGATACAAATGGCAGATACAATGCACGCATTGGAAAAAAATCCTAACTGGAAAGGCCGCCGTGGTCCTGTAGTTCTCGTAATTATGGACGGCGTTGGATATG
>DGTW01000088.1 GCA_002393835.1 Treponema sp. UBA4326 | reverse complement strand
CAACCACCCAATCGAGGTTGTAGGACGCAAATTGCGTGCCTACATGACAGCAATGAAACCGGTTCTGTAAATATTCGCGTCCAGGGATGGACGCAAAAAGCGCACTTTGTGAGCAAACACGATGTTTGCGAATCAAAGTGCCATGACCGCAATGAAGCCGCTGGTAAACTAAAACATCCTGTTTTAGTTTACCAGGCCAAGAACTTGCACTGCAAGTTCTTGCTTGTCATAAACCGCACCTCCTGTGCGGCAATATAAATAATAAATTGCGAAAAAAGGACTGTCCAAAACTTCGGACAGTCCTTTTTTTATTTGGGAAAACTTCTAACTTCTAATTCCTAATTTCTAACTTTTTATACGGTGAACTGATCAATCTGGCTTCCCATTTTGTCGATTGAGTTTTTCACCCGGTCAGATACATCCGTGAGCATCGTTCCTGTTTTGTTAATCTGCTGAGCGCCGATGTGCATTTCATCCATACTCTGCTTCATCACAATAGTAACATCCTGCAAGTGCTGGACTTCCTCCAGAATCATTTTGTTTCCTTCGTTCATCTCGGCAGAAGCGTTGCGGACCTCGACGGTAGAGTCATTCATCAGTTTCAGAGCCTCTGTAATCTGGCGGGAACCTTCGTTCTGCTCTTCCATTGCTGCCCGAATCTGCATGACCAGCTGATCTGTGGCCTTAAGCTCTTCCTGAACCTGGGCAAAGACCTGACTTGACTCGGTTGAGGCCGAAACGACATTGACAATGGCATCCTTAATCTGATTAAGCTGCTGCCCGATTGTCTTTGACTGAACGGTAGATGTCTCTGAGAGCTTACGGATTTCATCAGCGACGACAGCAAATCCTTTTCCAGCGTCCCCGGCGTGGGCAGCCTCAATCGCGGCATTCATTGCCAGAAGATTTGTTTCGCTTGCGATGCTTGCGATTGCAGTGTTAGCTTCCTGAAGCATCTTTGACTGCTGGTCGATTTCCTGAACACGCTCGTTAACAACGGCAAGTTTTTCAAATCCATGGTGAGAATGTTCCTGCAGGTCATTGAAAGAACGGCTCATTTTTTCCATAGAATTGTTCACCGACTGAATGTTTCCAATCATCTCCTCAACGGCCGCGCTTGCCTCCGTAACGCCTGAAGACTGATTTTCAATCATATTGTTAAGGGCGGAAATATTTGCTGAAATCTCGTCTACAGCCCCTGCCGTCTGCTCGACACTCTGCTTCTGCCCCGTTACCTGCTTGTGAATGCTGTCTATGTTTGCAAGAATTTCATGAACAGCACTGGCTGTATCTTCTGTTGTTGTCTGCAAATCAACGCCGGCCGTGTCAAGCATCCCTTTTGAATCCTTCATGTGGGAAATGATATTCTGAAGTTTATCCGCAAAGGCATTGAATCCGTGAACTACATCACCAATCTCATCATGAGTCTTCACATTGATTCGTTTGGTCAAATCCGCATCACCAGAGCAAATATCCTCAAAGGTTGCCTTAACATCTTTGAGGGGATGCAAAAGCCTGACGATAATAAGGCCGGCAAGGACACAAAGAATCAATACCAAAACAAGCATGAAAGCCGTAGCAATCTTCATAACCTTGTTGATGATTCTGTCAATGGCACTTTTGTTTCGGAAAGTAGAGACCATTCCGGTAATTTTACCAAGCTCGGTTTTGAGCGGGAAATAAATATTGAGGTAATTCTGCCCCAAAAGAACAGAGTCCGTTTCGTAAGTCTCACCTTTTACCTCAACATGATTCAAGACTTCCTGATTCGTGACTTTTGACCCAGCCCATGATTTTCCGTTCGCGTCTTTTATAGTGCTGGAAACACGGGTATCACCTTCAATGATGGAAATTTCAATGTTATAAATCCGCTGCATGTGGTCAACGAAACTCTGTTTTGAAAGGTCGTATCCGGCCACAAGACAGCCCAAAAGCTGACCGGAAGAATCTTTTATCTTACTGGCGGCAAGCATAGAATAGCCGATGACACCCGATTTTGACTCATAGGTTTTTGCTTCATCCAGACCTTCACGGACAATGTCTTTTACACAGGCCATATCAGAAATATCACTTCCGTTCTTGAATGTACCGCCGCTGCCTGCGATTACCCGGCCGTTTCCGTCAGTAACAAACATAATGTCATTTCCGACGATTTTCCGTTTCTGCTCGGCAAGTTCTCCGATTACAGAAGCATCGCCTTCTTCCATTGCCTCAACGAAATTCGGACGGCCGGAGAGGGCAACGACAGCATTCCTTAAAATGATATTTCGGTTATTCAAGTTGTTCAGAATTCCCCGCTGAACAGACTCAAGATTCATTCGAACATTATCACCAAATTCTCCCCTGAATTCCTGAAGACACATAAACTCAACTGCAAGAGCTGTGACAACAATGGAAACTCCGACAAGGATGCCCATTTTGACTGATAATTTGAGGTTTTTTCGCATTCAACACCCTCCAAGGTCTGGATTTAAAATTTACTATATTTACATTTTAAATCATAAAATCATTGTTGTCTAATGTTTTTTAAGAATTTTTTCAGTTTTTCTTCAATACGGGAGAATTGAACATCAAAAAAATCTTTGATATTATATTTAAATCATCTTATAAAAAGGCGAAAAAAATGGCTAAAAGCTCTAAAGATTATTTCGGACTTCCATGGCTCGTAAGCGTAATCCTCTGCCTCTTCCTGGGACCGATTATGGGTATCCTCACTCGATTTTCTGAGGGAAAAATTCTTGCGGGTCTTCTAAGACTCTTCTTCGGATGGAATCTGGTCTGGCTGATTGACTTCATCCTCATCCTTTTCACAGGAAAAATCCTGAGAGTCGTCAATCTGTAATTACTTAGCAGGGCGGTACGGCAGAGCGGCAAAAGCCTCTCTGCCGTCGCTATGTCCGCCGTTCCGCTAAACGCTCCATTCTTCCGTTCCTAAAGTCACTTCAGAACGCCTTCGGCGCGGCTACCAGCGCTACCGCTCAGATAAAAAAATCATTTTCTTTCAGTTCTTTTTCTATAATTTACAATAAAAATTCCAATACAAACCAAAATCAATGAAATAATAGTTACAAGCCCGGTCTGGCTCTGCTCATGCAGGAAAATTGAGCTTAAAATCACTCCGAAAACAGGATTCAAGAATCCAAAAATCACGACCCGGCTCACATCATTATGGGCAAGAAGCAATCCCCAGAGGGTATAAGCCACCGCACTGATAAAGACCAGGTAGGCAAGGAGCAGCACCGAAAGGGCTGTAAAACCCGAAAAGCGTCCGCCAAGGCAGAATCCGGTAAAAATCATCACGGCACCGCCAAAAGTAAACTGCCAGCCCGAAAGCATAACGGTATTGTCATCGCGGCTGAAGGATTTCATCAGGCAGCCGGAAAGTCCGTAACAAAGGCTGCTGAGAAAAATAAAACCCTCGCCGCCAAAAGAAATGTGATAGTCCACGGACTTTCCGCTTACCGTAACAAGAACGACACCAACAAAACCGATGACACACCCCAGAATTTTGAGCAGAGTAAGTTTTTCCTGCTTAAAAAGGAGGGCCGCAATCAAAAGGGAAGCAAAAACATTTGTGGCAAGAATCACGCTTGACTTAACGCCCGGGCAGCGGGTCAGCCCGCCATAAAAGAAGAAATACTGGAGGATTGTCTGCACCATAGCAAGGGCAACAACCTTCTTAAAAGCCATCACAGAGCGTGGCAGAAGAACTTTCTTCTGAATTAGGGAACCAAAAAGAGTCGTAAAAATCCCGGCAAAGAAAAAACGGATACCGGCAAAAAGGACAACGGTAGGAGTATCATCAGCCGCAATCGAAAAAAGGGCATAGCCGGTCTTAATCGCCGGAGTAGCACTGCCCCACAAAAAAGAACAAAGAGCCGCCCCAAGCGAGACGACCCAAATGTTAGACAAGAATGAAGATGATTTTTTTTCAGTCATGGAGTAATTGTAGTAAATTTCAGCAAAAAAAGCGACAATAATTCATCGCAGGAAATTTACTACAAAGCATTTATTCTCCAGTAAAATTACCATGAAGAATGACCTGAGAAACGCCACCGTTCACGACTTTTTCTGTTTTTGATGACAAATTTTCTTCTTTAAATCGGGTTTTTACCGTCATTTCAGACTTAATCCTGTCCAATGTAGGGTTAAAAACAAGCAAAATTTCCCGAATAACAGACAGGACTTCTTCGTCGGCATCGGTAGCAGAAAGTAGCCGATTGTAAAATTTGTACATCTGAACATAAGCATGATTCAAATCGACATACTCTTCATTATAAATCTCAACTCTAGATAATTTTTCATTCATAAAAATCATTCTAACAAGCAATTTCAATTTTTCAAGGTAAATTTTAAGTTTTTTCTTATTTTCATTTAAAAAGAAGACAGCTTTGGAAAAAATGCCAGAACCACATTGCACTGACACACGCCAGCCCCCCCCAGACCGTCTAAAAACTC
>DGTW01000077.1 GCA_002393835.1 Treponema sp. UBA4326 | reverse complement strand
GATTCTTCGCTACGCTCAGAATGACCGTTCCCCTGAGCTTGTTTCAGGGACTGAAATCTAAAAGAATCCGCTGAAAGAAAAGGATTTTGAAATCATCTGTGCTTTGGATTACGCAGAAGGTGCAGAAGAACCGCTTGATTGGTGGGATTCTCTGGGCGTAACATTCCGCTTCGTTGACGGAAAATATGTAGCATGGGATTCCGAAAACAACTAGACACATTTTATAGGAGACATTTTTATGAAACGAACAAAATTTTTTGCCAGTGCAATTGCACTCACTTTTGCGATGAGTTTGGGATTTATTTCCTGCTCAAATGATGATGATGACAATAACACTTCTGCCGAAAAGAGCGAGGCTCAGGAAGAACTTGAAAATTCGGCTTTCAGCGTTTTGCGTTCACTTTGCAACCTTGCCGAATACGATGAAAACGCCGCAACAGACGAGGACGGTGCATACACCGGCGTGGAGACGCTTCCTTCAAACTGGCAGAGCATCAAATTCACCTGCGACCAGGGCTATGTACTCGGCGATGATAAAACAGTGCGCTCAATTGCGGCATCTGGTATCGACGACGCTCGTGCTTTCTTCTCTGACATGATTGGCGAGAGCGTTGAGGACGACAGCTATACTTGGACTTGCCCAGGCTTCGGAACGCTTTCTTACAAAGAGGTCACAGGCAATGATGACCTCTACGCCACCGTTGATGTTTCAATCGATGTGCTTCCGGGCGTGACTAAGCTCAATTTTGTTCCTCTTGATGTAATCACAGCTGCGGCTTCCGAAAACAGCTACAAAGGCACACCGTACTACAGTGCCGGCGATATAATTCAGCGCAAAAAGGACGAAACTTACTGGATTTGCGTTCGTCCGGCGGGCGGCCCTTTAAACAAGGACAAAAGCTACTGGATTTGCCTTAATCCCTATGACAATAAAGAAAAATGTCTCATTACCGGAGAAACAAAGAAAGTCACGATAAATCTTACAGATGAAAGAGGAGACTTTACAGGCGAGACTGAAAAACAGACATGGAAGTATGCGAAGAACCTTATGTCACTCAAAACTGCGCAGGCAGCGGCCTTCACATTCTTGTGCATTGCTAACCCAGAAACAAACACTATTTTTGACGGATGTACACAGGCATACAACAACCTCAAAAACATTGGCTTTGATCTGCTTCAGCTTTCGGCAGGTGGAAGACAGGATAGTGGTGAAATTGACGAATATACATTGAACAATATGGCAGCATTCTGCTTTGTATATGGCAAGCCGAAAAATGATTCAAAACGCTCGAAAGATGCAGATGTAAAATATGTGCAGCCATATCTTCTTGTCAACGGTGCAAAGGGAACTGAAAGCAAACTTTTAGCAGATATAAAAACACTCAGAACAATTAATGAAAATCCACTTTCTTTGTTCTCTGTAACTGACAAGCATGATTTAGCATATTGTGTATGTTGCGAAGGCTTATTAGATGATCACGACCCATATAATTACGAGGATTATCTTTTCAAGTATTCGCCAAAAAATCTTACCTTTAGTAACATAAAAAAACTTGTAGATATGAGTGTACCTATTGCTCCTGTTATGACGATAGAGCTCTGCATCAATGACAACAAGGGCAAGGCAGACGCACCCAAAAAGCCGAGCAGCGCGTATGAAGACTGCTTTGTGCAGCGTAACGATAGTGCCACTCAGTTTGACTATTGGGCAGCACGGCAGAACACAAAGCTGAGTATTGACGGCGTAGAAGCCAGCTGGCAGAAAGAATAGGAAATTATAATGAAACGAACGAAATTTTTTGCGGCTTTTTTGACGCTTGCACTCATCGCGGGCTTGGGCTTTGGCTCATGCTCGAACGATGACGATAACTCAAACACGGAAGCAAGCGAGGCGGAGCAGGAGCTTGAGGTGACGGCATTCAGCGTATTGCGCTCGCTCACCGACCTTGCGAAGTACGACCCAGAAGCTGTAAAAGAAGACGAAGACGACGAGTACATCGGCGTGGAGACACTTCCTTCAAACTGGAAGAGCATGACTTTTGCCTGCGACCAGGGCACGGCTCTTTCTTCGGGCAGCACCGTACGCTTAATCGCCGCGAACGGCATTGACGACGCAAAAGAGTTTTTTGCCTCAATGATTGGCGAGGAGTTTACGAGCGACACATACGCATGGAACTATGCGGGGCTTGGCTCGCTCACCTTCACGGCGGTTTCCGGCAATGATGACCTGTTTGCCACCATCGATGTGGCAATCGATGTGCTTCCCGATGTAAAAGAACTTCGCTTTTTGTCTGAGAACGCGTACGACGACGCGACGGCGGAACTCAATGCGGAGAACAGCTTTTTCGGCGTTCCCTACAACAGCGCGGGCGATGTCATTCAGCGCACGAGCGACGGCACCTACTGGATTTGCGTGCGACCGGCGGGCGGTCCCTTGCGCAAGGACAAGAGCTACTGGATTTGCCTTAATCCCCTGAATACGAGCGGAAAGAACACCCTTGTCAAAACCACGACTGAAAATGTCTCATATACTGCCACCTACACTTATAAGGCCGCTGATGGAGAATATAAGAAGGCAATCGAAAAGAAGTCTGAAAAATGGACGTTCGCAAAGAACCTTATGTCTCTAAAGACTGCTAAAGCCGCTCATCATACTTTCAACCTCATTGCAAATCCCTGGACATGGGCCAACAAAAGCAATCAGAAAGGCGAAGAGCTTTATAAATCTTTGTGTAACGCAAAGTTTGACCTCCGGAATTTGATGAACTATAAAAATCTGGCAGCCAGAAATGGCGGCGATGAAATCATGGACGATGACGAGGAAAACGGCCAGGTTCTCGCTGAGGAAGAAGCTGATTATGATTCATATATTCCTAATGGAAGCTTTTGTTTTGCTTACGGAAGTGTTACAAAAGACAGCAAGAGAATCACTTCTGGTTCCAGAAAGAATGCTGGAACAAAATATATCCAGCCTTTCTTGTTCTGTACGAGCAAAATGGAATCCGAGCAGGCCGCTTATTATTGTATTTCAGAACAGATTTTCACCATGGATGAATTCGGAGATTCGTATTCAGCAACAAACAGCTTTGACGGCGATTTTGTCAGCGCACAAGACACGCTTTCGTGGCAGGAAGGTCCTTATAACATTGAAAACTTCCTTCACACTGTTTATGCTGACGGGGTTTTGGGTTTTTCGAACGAATCGGCAGCATATAATAAAAAAGACAGCCTCTATGCCTACCACATATTTTTCAGTCCCGAGTTGTGCATAAAAGACAATAAAGGAAAGACTGCTGCCGAAAGACCTGTTGGCAGTGCCTATAAGGATATTTATCGCAGCGGGATGCCTGACTGGTGGTGGGCTTCCCTTGAGACAAGCGTGCGCCATGTAGACGGTGTCGCGGTAAACTGGAACAAAGAAAACGAGTAGGGGAGCATTTGATAAATGGAGTTTCCTTGCGTGTTTTTTTCTTGGAAAACTCTTATTCTGAGTTGGAATAATCTTTGAAAGAATGGAGAATCTTATGAAAAGAACTAAATTTTTAACTGCATGTGTTGCAATGGCATTTGTGGCGGGCATGGGCTTCCTCTCTTGCTCGAACGATAGCGACAACAGCACAGAAGTCAGCGAGGCTGATATAGAACTTGGGAACTCGGCTTTCACCGTGCTGCGCTCGCTTACTGACCTTGTGCAGTACGACCCGAACAAACAGACAGACGAGGACGGAGTGGTTACGGGAATTGAGACGCTTCCGTCAAACTGGAAAAACCTTACCTTCACCTGCAATCAGGGGGTCGTGCTTGACGATTCAAATTCCACCGTGCGCTCGGTGGCAGTTCTTGACGAAGAGGACGCAAAGGATTTCTTCTCTGACATCATCGGCGAGGAAATGGAAAGCGAAAGCTGCTCATGGTCTGTCGCAGGAATCGGCTCTCTTTCATTCCAGACGGTTTCAGACGACGATGATATTTTTGCGAAAATCTTTGTGAACATTGCCGTTCTCCCCGATGTGACGGAGAGTGACCTTGTTCCTTACGATGTGGTTACTGGCACAAACGCAGAAAACAGCTATTCTGGAAAAGCCTATTATGCGGCCGGCGACATCATCAGGAACATAAAAGACAACACGCTCTGGATGTGCGTACG
>DGTW01000289.1 GCA_002393835.1 Treponema sp. UBA4326 | reverse complement strand
TGCTGTGTAAGCCTGTGGAACCATGGCAACTTCTGCAGAAAGAGAAGTCCAGCCTTTTGGCTCAAGAGCCTCAACGACAGATGTGAAATCGTTTGGAGCTGTTGTGACTGTGATAACACCGTCTTCGTTTACGATATCCTCAGCACCAGCTTCGAGAGCAGCTTCCATAACTTCTTCTTCAGAAACTACTTCTGCATCGTACTCGATAACGCCCTTGCGGTCGAACATGCGGCTTACAGAACCTGATGTACCCAAGTTTCCGCCTGTTTTGTTGAAGATATTGCGGACATTAGCTGCAGCACGGTTGTGGTTGTCTGTGAGAACCTCAACGAGAACAGCAACGCCACCAGCTGCGTATCCTTCGTAAACCAATTCTTCGAATGTGCCGCCACCAAGCTCACCTGTACCCTTTTTGATTGCTCGCTCGATGTTGTCTTTCGGCATTGAAGCAGCGCGTGCCTTTACGATTGCTGCACGAAGGCGTGGGTTTGCGTTTGGATCTCCGCCACCCATGCTTGCTGCGATAGAAATTTCTTTAATCAATTTTGTGAACAATGCGCCGCGTTTTGCGTCTGCTGCGCCCTTAGCATGTTTAATGGTCGACCATTTATTATGTCCAGACATGGAACACTCCTATAGAAACACCGCGTTAGCGGCGTCGCATGGAGGCGACGGAATTGCAAGATTTTACCGACGGTAAAATCTTGGCCGTTTTGTGACTTACAAGGATGTAAGGCACAAAATGCCTCCTACAAAAAATTACAAAATGAATAATAAAGAATATCACAAATTGAAAATCGTGTAAATATCCTAGATTACCATTATTCTTACAGTCCGAAACCTTTGAGCAGTTTACCGGCTGCTTTTCCGGCATCAGAGTTTCCAAGTGCCTTTGTAGCGGCATCCGTAGCAGCACTGGAGGCGGCAGAAGTCAGCTTCTTTTCAAGCTCTTTTTTCTTTGCATCAAGCTGCTTGTTGAGTTCTTCCGTTGCAGATTTCGAATCCTTGATTTTTGAAGCAATATCAGTGAATTTGGCCATCTGCTCGTCGCTGGCTCCAGTGTATTCAGCGAGTTTTTCCTTAAGCTTTGCCTCGGCTTCTTTCTGAACATTGCCAAGTTCCTTCTGTACTGATGATTTGAGTGCGGCGGCAATAATTTTGTCCGCATCAGTGGAAACATCAAGACTGATTCCGCTTTTTTCACTGAATCCGGCATTAGCCTTGACATTCATCGACTTTACGGCCGCAAGGGCATTTGAATAGATGCGGTTTGCCATTGCGTTAGGAATTTCACCAGCCTTAATCGTGACCGGATTCATTGCAAGATTTCCACCCACCTTGAAGCTATAGTCTGAGTCAGCAGAAAGATTAGCCGCAATCGATGTAGTTCCGCTAAAAGATGGCACTCCGGCTGCATTGCCTGATTTTTCGCCAAAATCAAGTGAAATCGGGAAATTGTTTCCTGAGTAGTCGCCTGAAATGAGCGGGGCAGTGCTACTTGAGCGGGCATCAATGGTGAGCCCCGCGTTATGGGTGCGGCTTGTTGCCTTATAAAGACCCTTTGCAACAAGAGGCCTACCGACTTTATCCATGTCGCTTGAAATGTTGGTGACCTTAATGTCAAGGGCTGTCCCCTCCCCGCTTCCGCTTCCGTGAACATTCTCAATCAAAAGTTTGGGCACGGTGTCCTTTTTCCAGTAGACATTTCGGCCTGCATATCGCTTAGACTCAGCGCGAGCCTGCTTTTTCGCCTTTTTAATTGCTTCATTTTTGGCATTCTCGTCCTTAGAGTTGTTTGACTTCATTGAACCTGCGTAACTGATTGCCTGCTTAAGATATGGATAGTATTTTCCAAGGATTGAGTATGCGAATTCATCGAAGGTTCCGGTGATGAAGCCCTTTGCACCGTCAAGGGACAAATCCGGAAGCGAGTTCTTTACCATGTTGGTGTCAGCTTTTACGGCATTTTCAATTTTTGTCTTGAAGCCCTCGACTTTTTTAGCATCAGCCTCGAAGGAATTCCATGTAGAATCGACATTTGACTTGACCTTCTGGCCGCTTTCGATTGCAGACTGAATCTGAGTGATTGCATTCTTTATCTCGGCCGGAGTTTTGAGGGAATTAACATTGAGTTTTGCAAGTTTATCGGCACTTGAGCGGAATTCGTTCACATTCTGCTGAAGTTCTGCAGGCTTTGCCTTCCAGTTTTCGACCATTGCCTTGACATCATTCTGAACTTCAAGAGCGACATTTTTTGTCTGCAGGTTCTCGTTGATGTTCTTCATGATTGTCTCTGGATTATATTCAGACAGTTTCTGAATAAGGGCATCCTTGGCATTGTCAGTTGCCTTACCCGTTTTTGACTTTAAGGCATCATAAAAGCCGGTAGAATCGTTCTTTTCGGCCTTTTCTTTTGCAGATTTTGGCTTAATTGGAAGCGCTCCGCTCGTTTTTCTGTCTGTGTTCAGGGCGATTCCAGTAATTTCGATATTTTCAGCATGGAATTTGGCCCGCAAAAGCTGAGTAAGGTTAAAATTCAAGTCCAGCTTGTCGAACTGGAAGATATTTTTCATTGGCTCGTCTGGATT
>DGTW01000166.1 GCA_002393835.1 Treponema sp. UBA4326 | reverse complement strand
GATTTTGTCTGGAACGGCGGAAATGTTCTTCCGATTGAGCTTGAAGGCAGCGAACATGCCTGCCATGAAATTGTCCGGGAAATTTTTAATGACCGTATGGCGGTTGAAAAGTATCATCTGACGGTTGCAAATACCGCAAACATTGGCCGCCTTATGCCACAGATGTTTTTCTACCCTTATGCTTTCAGCCGCCTGAAAAATCAGGTTTCTGGTGACATTTTTTATGCCATGCCCTGCGGAAACTATTCGAATATGGTAGCCGGCCTTTACAGCTGGCGGCTTGCACTGCCTCTGAGTGGTTTTATTTGTCCGACTACTGATGAAATCAAGGTAGACATGCAGGGAAATTGCGAGATAATGGACTCAATCGTGGATATTAAAAAGCGTGAAAAGGCCGATCCTGTCAGTCCTTCAAACCTTGAGCGCCTGGAAGAAATTTTCGCTACGAATTCTCTGATGATAAAGCATTTTGTTTATCCTGCTGAAGTATCAAAGGCTGCCACTGATGAGGCCTGCCGAAAGCTTTTTAAGGATTACAATGTCTATGCCAACAAATCCACCAGCCGGGCTTTTGCCGCAGCCCTTGCCAGAAAAGAAATGATTGATGAAGACGAGGCCAGCGTGGTTCTTGTTATGCGCGACCATCCGGCCCTGAATTCAGAATATATTCGCCATACGCTGGGAGAGGCTCCTGAAATTCCCGAAAGAATCTCACAGGCTCTCCAGCATACGACAATCGACCGGCCATGCGTAAGCACAGCCGAGGAAGTCCTTCTCACAATGGCGGATGAACTGTAAAAGGGCCTTACTCTTGCTGTGCAGCTGTCGCCCTTTTTGCGAGCACTTTCCTTGTCGTGCTCGTTTGGCTTCCGCTACCGCTGCATTGTCTTCACTACGCCTACGCAACACAGTTGCTTCGGAGAGTCGCTAAAACGCTCCCTATGTTTCGACAACGGCTTTGCCGACTGCACGAGCATTAACGCTTTTCGAATGTTTTTACGAATTCCTCACACTTGTAGTCGGCTTTTTCCTGGGCAGAATTAAGCTTTTTGAAAAGCGATACGATAAGTTTTGCTTTTGTTTCGCCTGCGTTTAGCGAGAGAATTGCTTCGTAAAGTTCAAGGGTTGATTCCATTTTCTCTTTGTTGAACCATTTTATGCCGTCGTATTCATTTGCACCGACATAAAGCCAGGCCAGCTCGGATTTTGCAAGTTTCTTTGCGATTAAAAGCAGGTCTTCTTTCGCAGATTTTTCTGTGAGGGCGGGCTGCTCACCTTCTGAAAGGGCAAAGACTCTCTGGAAGAAGCCGTAGGAGCCCATGTCACCGATTTTTGTGTTTCCCGTAAACTCGGCCAGCTTTCGCTCTAAGCTCCACTTTCGGGCAAAGCCGCTTTGAGCAAGAGGAGCGAGGGCAGAGTAAAGATAGAGGTAAATGTCCTCGTTTGTGATTTTCCCTGCCTTTGGGAAAGCGAGACTTTTTGGGGCAGCAAAAGCCTTGAAGGTCACGACGCTTTTTTCGATTGCAGAAAGCTTTTTCTCGTATTCAGCTTTGAGAGCCTTTTCTTTTTTCGCAGTATCGTCAGCCTTTGGCTTTTTCGCATTTTTAGAAGGTGCTTTCTTAGTTTTTGAAGAGCTTTCCTTCTCAGAAACAGCATCTGCGTCCATTTGCATCTTATCTGCGTCTGATTTCAACTTGCCAAGCTCACTTTCGTACCAGGCTTTAAGCTCAGCCTTCTTCTTTTCAGAGATTGCCTTCTGCTCCTCATTGAATTCAACTTCAGCGAATTCGTTGGCCACAGAATAGAAATATTCAAGTGGTGAAGAGATGATTTTTTTGACGCTGGCAGATGTGGCTTTCTTTAAGCCTGCTTCCTTCAGTTCCTTTGCGTTCATCTTAAGGCTTCCTAGAGACAAGCAAAGCTCGTTTCCGATTAGGTTCTGGAAGGCCTGATAAAGTTTTTTGTAGTGAAGTTCCTGCCATGCGGTGTGCAAATCAGGTGTTCCCTTTCCGTTCAAAAAGTCACAGAGTTCTTTTAAAGAGCCGTCCTTGTCCTTTTCCTGCCTTATGTCCATGAAAATCTGGGTCTCGAAGCCGTTCAAAGAGATGAACATACCCTGTTCGCAGATGTCCTTTGATTTTCGGATATACCAGAGGTTGCTTCTGTCTTCACGGAAAATCATGTAGAAGTCATCTTCGCCCCAAAGACCTAAGCCCTCAGAAATTGAGCGGGTGACCAGTTTTTTGTCATTCTCGCCGCTGCCTGTTTTGACTGCATATTCACATGACTGCTTGATCCAGCCAGAAGCCCGCTCGTACTTGTTGTTATAGAAGACAACTGAGTATTCAGAACCACATCTGTTTGAGTAGGCAAAGACATTTTCGTTTACGCTTCCGTTGTCCCAGACATCATAGAAGAGGAAGTCTTCAACACCGGCAAAAAGATATCGTTTTTTGAGAAGTGGGAAGATTTCGCGCTTGTGGCGGTCAACAAGATACTGGTCAGGAACTTCGTCCCGGTAAGCTCTCGTGTATTCCATGCCGTATTTTTCTTCAAAGCCTTCGA
>DGTW01000112.1 GCA_002393835.1 Treponema sp. UBA4326 | reverse complement strand
CATGTTGTACACATCGTTGAGTACAGAACTCAGGCTGTAGCTGACGGGCACGATTTCCATTTTGCCGGATTCGATTTTGGAAAAGTCCAAGATATCGTTGATGATGGACAGCAGAGTATCGCCGGCGCTCTTGATGTTGAAGGCATATTTTTTCATGGTGCCGCTGGCATTGCGCATAATCATTTCGTTCATGCCCAAAATGGCGTTGAGGGGCGTGCGGATTTCGTGGCTCATATTTGCCAAAAAGTTTGACTTTGCGTTTGAGGCATTTATAGCGCTTTCTTTTGCCTCTCGTTCGCTCTTTGTCTGTTCCCGAATGAATTCGATGTATTCCTTAAGCTGAATGGACATTTTGCGTATTGACTCGGCGAGGAGACCTATTTCGTTGTCAGATTTGTAGAGTATTGGAAGGCCAAGTTCGCCCCTTGAAAGCCTGTAAGTTGATTTCGTCAGGTCTGAAATTGGGTTTAGGATTCGCTTGAAGCAATACATGACCAGGGCAAATGCCGTCAGCAGAGCCATGGACATGATAATCAGGTTTTTAATGATGAAGATTTTTCGGCTGTGCTGGATGTAAGCATCGGAAACAGAGATGATGAGGTTCATTGAGTTGGAAAGAATTCTGTTAGTTCCGAAGAAAGTCTTGCCGTTTTTTGTGTATTCGTGGAATGATTGCCCATCGTTGGTTTCAAGGAAATCTTTTAAGAATCTTGTCTCGTTGTTTTCCTGCTTTAGGTGAAAGTAGACTTTTGAGTCAGTATTGTAGACAATGCTTTTTCCGGCACCGACCAAAAGAACGGAAAATTCGTCCAAATCAAGGCTGTCGGAGATGTTTTTGATTGTCGCCAGGTTTATGTCGATTCCTACAACGCCGAGAAGCTCATTGTTTTTGTAAATCGGACGAACATAGGAAAGAAGATGCATGTTAAGGTTTTTGTTGGTGTAAGGCTCAATCCAGATGGCCTTTCCTGCCCAAATCGGGTTATAATACCAGCAGACATGCTCTGTGTCGGTGGGAGAGTAGAGCCGTAAATTCGTGGGGCTCACGCTGAGGAAGCCGTTTTTGCTCGTTCCAGTAAGGAAGAATCCTGCTTTTCCACCGTATTTTTTTTCTTCCAGACGCACATAGACCGATATTGCATCTTTTGGAACGCTTGCGATTTTTGCGGCCGTCGAGCTTAGGCTTTGCATGTATTTTCGCTCGTAATCTGCATCTTTTAAAATTCGCTCTTCATCTATGCTTTCTATCACATAGTCGCTCAGGACTCTCACTGCATTTTCAACGCTGGAGAAGCAGGTGTTGAATTCATTTTCTTTTAGTGAAATGACCCGATTTAAGAGCGCCTGAATATTTGCCTTGTCGATTTTCTGCGTGTGATGAAAAATGACAGTAAAGACAATGGAAAAAATAAATAAAACTGGCACAAAGGAAATAAGAATCAGTTTTGTCTTTATAGAGTGAAGTGGTTTTGTTTCCTTTGAAAAAGAAGATTTCATTTATATAGTCTAACTCCGTTTCCGCCTTCTTCTTTTACGGCATAGCAGGCAATAATTGAGCGGTAGTAGTTTTTCTTGATGCTGTCCGAGAGATTGATGTCGCTTATTCCTACGGAAAGTGTCACTCCCAGCTCATCTTTTGAGCGACGACAAATTTCATTGAATTTATACTTTGCGCTTTCGGCAGGAATTTCAAGCAGGGCAAGTAAGGCATCTTCATTCCAGCGTACAAGCTGTCCCTGCTCAAAAATAATTCCTTTTGCTATACGGACAAGATCCCTTACAGTTTCTTCTGATGAATCTGAGATTTTTTTTATTCCGAGATTGTCTACATCGAAAAAAACCAGGGATTTGTAACGGGTCGTGGTGAAGATTCCCATTTCTCCGTAAGCTTCCTTAAAGTAATTGCGGTTCGGCAGCCCTGTTGTTTTGTCTTCAAGCGGATCTCCGATTTCTGCCTGCTTTTCATTTTTGGATATGATGTAAACCACAAAATAGAAGGTGAAGATTACAAGCAGACAGCTTAGCACGAGGAGAAGGATAACATTTGGGCCGAATGTTTCCTGAGCCAAAATTCCCTGAACTACGAGAAACCAATCGAGGTCGTCAATGAACCTTGTCATTCGGTAGCCGTTTACGCCCCGGTTTGAATAGGTGAAGCTTTTGGAGCCGGCCTTGTCCAAAATTGCTTCTGTAATGTAGGCGTTTTCAATGTTCTGGCTGATTGTATCGACTTGAACGAGGCCTTCCGTGTCAATTAAGTTAACCTTGATGTCGAATTCATCTTCAAATTCTTTGAAAAGTTCCTGCAGCTTGTCCATTATAACGCCAATGCCGCATACGCCCAGTATTTTTCCGTTTGTGTCCGTGATTTTTATGTTAACGAAAATAGTCCAAAAATAGTTGTTGGCCTGATCCCTGTCGGTGTCCAGGTCATATTCTTTTCCGCTTTCGAGGAAAATCGGATACCAGATGTCGTAAGGCGTGTCCTGGGGGTTAAGGATTTTGACAATTCCGTCCCCAGTGTAATAGCGGTGGGTTTTCTCTGACACAACGAAGGTGGAGGCATAACCCAATTTTTTGCGCAGGATTGAAAGATAATCTGCCATGATAGCTTCTATTTCTTTTTCTGAATAAGAATCTTCGTTAATCAGCTTGTCGTGGAGGAAAGAGTCATAGGCCATTGATTTTGATACAATGATTGGCTCCATAATATGATTATAAATGGAGTCATAGACATGTTCCGCCATAATCTGCCTGGTATGGGCGTTATTTTCCCTTTCATGCTGAGCTGCGATAAAAAGAATTAGGCTTGAGAGGACAAAACTGATTACGATTGCCATGCTGGCGCATATCTTTATTTTTTTCATTTTTCGCTGCTATTCTCCGTATTCTCTTTTTCTGTTTTCTCCTTCTTGCGGGAAAGAAAAATATTTGTGATGATTCCCATGATTAGGGCACATGCAACTGTTCGGATTTCGACTTTGCCGATTTTTATGACCATTCCGCCGACACCGGTTATAAGAATGACACTTGCGACGAAAAGATTGCTGTTTTCGTTTAAATCTACCTTTTGGAACATCTTTAAGCCCGAGACTGAAATAAAGCCGTAGAGGGTAATGCAAACGCCGCCCATTACGCAAGAAGGAATTGTCTCAAGGAAGGCAACCAGTGGAGTAAAGAAACTGAAGATTACGCAGAGAAGGGCACAGCCCCAGATAGATATGGTCGAAGCGTTTCTCGTGATTGCGACACAGCCGATTGACTCACCGTAAGTGGTGCAGGGGCAGCCTCCGGCCATTGTAGAAGCTATGACTCCTATGCCGTCACCAAAAAGAGTGCGGGAAAGGCCTGGATTTTCAAGAAGGTTTACGCCGACGATTGAAGAAAGGTTTTTGTGATCTGCAATGTGTTCTGCAAAGACGACGAATGCCACGGGAACATAAGCCGTAAAAATCGTGAGAAGGTAAGTGCCTGTGACTCCTTTTAAGCCTTCCATGCCACCCATGGCGACAGTGAATTTGGGAACGGAAAAATAGCTTGATAATTTCGTAAAATCAAGCTTCGTGAGGGCGGAATAGTTTATGATGACGAGGCTGGGATTGTCAGTGGCATGGCCAATAATCGCAAAAATTAATGCCACAAGATAGCCAGAGAGAATTCCCAGAATGAAGGGAATCAATTTACCGATTTTCTTGCCGTATCTTGAGTAGTAAATCGTCACGAAAAGAGTTATAAGCCCGCAGATGAGGGCGACAAAAGAGTTTCCTCCTTCGATATTGCTCGTAGTTAAGTCGGTGATTGCACTTCCCGAAAGTGAGAGACCAATGACTGCGACAGTGGGGCCAATGATAACCGGTGGCATAAGGCGGTCAATCCAGGCGACTCCGAAAATTTTAACAATTTGCGAGATGAAGATGTAGACAATAGCTGCCATTACTGAGCCGATAATCAGACCCCAGTAACCGATAGCGAGGGAAGCCGCTCCGCTAAAAGCTGAGAACATCGAACCGATAAAAGCGAAAGAGCTTCCCAAAAATACGGGACTGCTGCTTTTTGTAAAGAACAAATATATTGCCGTGCCAACGCCGGCTCCAAAGAGGGCTGCTGAGGCTGAAAGTCCGTTTCCTACGATGGCAGGAACGGCTATTGTTGCCGCCATGATTGCAAGAAGCTGCTGAAGGGCAAACAAGAAAACTTTATCAAGAGATAGCCGGTCTTTGATACCGTAAATTAATTCCATGATGATTATTCCTTAAAAACTTTTTTGATTTAGCCAAGAACTGTGCGCTCAATTTCGAACATCTGGCTTCGGTAGAGGCTTGAGATGTTGTGGCCGTAGTCTGCGAGAAGCTGAATGATGTTGCGGGGATGAGTCTTTGTGTCGCTTCCGTTGAGACGGTCGCCGGCATCTCCCAGGCCTGGCATGATGTATGCTTTTTCGTTCATTACAGGGTCAACCCAAAGCGTGTAGCAGGTGAGGTTTGGAAGAGCACGGGTGACACGAATAGCACCTTTGAGGGTGGAGATTGTGTTGAAGAAAGAAATTGAATTTGGTTTTACCCCATTGTCCTGGAGATACTTGACGACAGTTACGAGGGAACCGCCGGTTGCGTTCATTGGGTCAGCGAAAATCAAGTCCTTGCCGTTAAGCAGCTCCAGGTCGAAGAAAGACCTGTCCAAATCCATGACATATTCCATGTTGCTCTCGTTCTTGGAGTCGTTGCGGCTGATTTTGAAAAG
>DGTW01000352.1 GCA_002393835.1 Treponema sp. UBA4326 | reverse complement strand
AACGCATGTAGCAGGCGAGCCTGCGCTCCCGATAAGTCGTTTTTACGACTGGGAGCCATTTTTTTTCGTAGTTTTATTTTTTTCTGTTATTTGATATAATCTTTTTCATGTTCAATTCCCTTTCAGGCACAATCACAGGCAAATTTCCCCAGAAACTTTTCCTCGATACCAACGGCATTGAGTGGGACATTATCGTTCCCGACACGACTCTAGACGATTTGCCCCGCTTAGGCGAGAAGGCCAGGGTTTTTACATGGATGCAGCACACCGACTCTGCCATGAATCTTTTTGGCTTTGCCTCGACAAAAGACCGTGATTTGTTCTTCGATTTGAACAAGGTTGAGGGTGTGGGGCCAAAATCCGCCATAAAAATCATGAGCAACATTCAGCGGGACCAGCTGATTTCTTCCCTGGAAAGCGGAGATTTGGCCGCCCTGGAGAAAATTCCGGGGCTGGGTAAAAAAACTGCCCAGAAAATGCTTCTTGCCCTCAAAGGAAAACTCACCCTGGAAGAGGACTTGCCGGGCGTAAAGGTGGTGGTCAACCGCAGCGGAGAGTTTTCTGATGTGGTCTCGGCTCTGGCCAACATGGGCTACGACAAGCGCATGGTGGAAGAGTGCATCTCAAAACTGGTGGAGGATCTTAACAGGGAGCTTCCGCCTGCAGGAGAAGTCGCCTTCAAGGACAAAACCCGGGACGCCAAGGAAGAAATACTCTTCCGAAAGGCGATTGTGGCACTGGCTCAGTAAGTTGAAAACTGAAAGTGGAAAATTGAAAATTTGGGCGCTTCCGCCTTTCGGCGGCCGGGTCTTTCGCACTTCGCTCACGCTCATTGCCGCTTTGGGTTTCGCCTTCGCTCAACCGTCGCGGCAACTAAAGGTGCTACACCCCCTAGCGCATTTTGCAAATCAGTGTGAGTCTGTGTGAATCTGTGCAAATCAGTGCTAATCTGTGGATAAAAAATGGCTTACAATAACAATAAAGATGACGGCTTAAACGAATTTTCTCAAATTGCAGACCAGGCGGCAGGCAGCCTTAAGGTCGTCCGGGCGGATTCTTCCGGCATGAACATAGTCCGGGCCGAGCTTCCCAGCGACGACGACGCTTCTGACGGCTCCCTCCGCCCAAAGCTTCTCGATGAGTTTCTGGGGCAAAAAGAAATAAAAGAAAATCTTTCTGTCTTCATTCAGGCAGCTAGGGAAAGGCGTGAGCCTCTGGACCATCTTTTTTTAATCGGGCCTCCGGGCTTAGGAAAGACCACCCTTGCCGAAATCACCGCTCACGAGCTGGGGGCAGATTTTAAAGTCACTTCGGCTCCAGCCCTTGATAAGCCCAAAGACCTTGCTGGCATTCTCTCCACAATTTCTCCGGGAACGGTTTTCTTCATCGACGAGATTCACCGCTTGAAGCCTGCCATTGAGGAAATGCTTTACATTGCAATGGAAGACTTTGAGCTTGACTGGGTAATCGGTCAGGGAGCGGCCGCCCGCACTGTTCGCATTCCGATTCCAAAATTCACTCTGGTTGGGGCGACAACAAAGGCCGGTATGGTCTCAAAGCCCCTTCAGACCCGCTTCGGAATCATACAGCGCTTTAATTTTTACACTTATGAAGAGCTTGCTTCTATTATCAAGCGAAGCGCCGCTATCCTCAACACCAAAATCGACGACGACGCTGCCATTTTGATGGCAAAAAGCAGCCGGGGAACCCCCCGCGTTGCAAACCGGGTTCTCCGCCGCATGAGGGATTTTGCCCAGTTCTACGGTGACGGCCGCATTACCCTGAAAATCACTCAGGACGGCCTTAAAAAACTCCAGATAGATTCCCTGGGGCTTGAGCACTACGACCGTGAAATCTTGCTCAGCATAATCAGAAACTTTGGCGGCGGACCTGTGGGGGCTGAGACTCTGGCCATCTCAATCGGCGAGGCCCAGGACACCCTGGAAGACTACTACGAGCCTTATTTGATTCAGTGCGGCCTCATTCAGCGCACCCCTCGGGGAAGAATCGTCACGCAAAAGGCCTATCAGCATCTTGGGCTGGAATACAGCTCAAATGCCACAGGCAGCCAGCCAAGTCTTTTTGAATAGGCAGAAAATGCCGCTCCGCCGTGGAGTGGTGGCTTGCCAGTGCCGCTTGCGGCACCGAGCGCTTAGCGAGCCACGGAAGGGCGGCAGCCAGATAATCCTGCGCCAAAAAAATCGTGCAAAATTCTCAAAACACTGCTATAATAAATTTATCTTAATTTTTGGAGCTTTTATGAAATTCAACAGCCTTAAAACTAAAATCCTCATGCTGCTTCTTATTGTGGTCGTTATTTCAAACGGCTTATTGGGTGGCATAGCCTACACCATGTCAACGGAGGGCCTCGAAGATTCCGTCGAGAAAACCATAACTTCTGTGGCCGAAAAAGTTTCTGTACAGATTGCACAGGCCAATGAAAGGGAATTCCACATGCTGGATGTCCTTGCCAGTATGTCTGTCATTCAGGATCCCGAAATTTCCACGGACGAAAAAACAGCCATCGTTTTCGGGGCGACAAAAACAGACAGCCACTATGAGAACATCGCTTTCTATGATTCAACCGGCATCAGCATTACAGGTGACGGCGTAAAGATCAATTTTTCTGACAGGGAATATTTTAAGAGGGCCATGGCAGGAGAGCACTATGTCTCTGACCCCACCATCAGTCCTGTGAACAACAAGCTCCTTATGTTCTATTCTGTTCCAGTCTACAATCCGGAGAGGTCAAAAATAATTGGCGTAATCTGTGCCGTTTTCCACGGTGAAACGCTTTCTGAGCTTTGCAAAGAAATCTATGTGGGAAAAAACAGCCATCCATTCGTCATCAACATGAAGACAGGAAAAACCGTCGCAGATTCAGATGTAAAATATGTTGAGAAAGGCCAGATTCTTAAAGAATCTACTTCCGGCGCAATGAAGGAAGCTATCCTTGATGCTATGGCAGGGAATGTGACCTACAAGGTTTTCTTTGAGCCTTGGCGTAAAAAAAATATGGTTGCAGCCTACAGGCCTGTCGGCGGCAACTGTGACTGGGCGGTTTTCTGTATGGCTCCCCACGATGAATATTTCGGCTCTATTACCCGAATGTCTGTTTCGATGCTGGTAACAATCCTGATTATTCTTGTAATCGCCATCAGCGTGTCTGCCATCATTATTTCTATAAGCCTCAAGCCCCTCAAAGCCGTTGAAAAATCAATCATTGACATTGCCAGCGGAAACGCAGACCTTACCAAACGAATTGCTGTTACCTCAAATGATGAAATCGGCAATGTGGTCAAGGGATTCAACAATTTTACAGAAAAATTGCAGTCAATCATTGCCAGCGTAAAACATTCAAATATGAACCTCGATACTGTCGGTTCTGACATGAGTGCCAGCGTTGACGATACCGCAAGCTCTATTACGCAGATTATAGCCAACATCGACTCTATGAAGAGGCAGATTGACGGCCAGAATCAGAGCGTAAGCCAGACGGCCGGAGCTGTCAACGAGATTGCATCAAATATTGAGTCGCTGGAGCGAATGATTGAGAGCCAGTCTAACGGCGTTACTCAGGCAAGTGCGGCCGTAGAGGAGATGATTGGTAACATTTCTTCGGTAAACGGCTCAATGGAAAAAATGGCCCGCTCTTTCAATGAGCTTCGCTCTAATTCTCAGGCTGGTATTTCAAAGCAGAAGGCCGTCAACGACCGGATTACAGAAATCGAAAGCCAGTCTAACATGCTTCAGGAGGCCAATGTCGCCATTGCGGCAATCGCAAGCCAGACAAACCTCCTTGCCATGAATGCGGCAATCGAGGCTGCCCATGCCGGTGAGGCTGGAAAGGGCTTTGCGGTCGTTGCTGACGAAATCCGAAAGCTTTCTGAGACTTCTACGGCTCAGTCAAAGACTATTGGCGATCAGCTTACCAACATCAAGAATTCAATCAGCGAAGTTGTTTCTGCTTCAGGCGAGTCAGCGGTTGCATTTGAGGCCGTTACCCGCAAGCTGGAAGAAACTGATGCCCTTGTAATGCAGATTAAGGCCGCAATGGAAGAGCAGAACGAAGGAAGCCAGCAGATTACGGATGCCCTTCACGGCATGAATGACAGCACGATTGAAGTCAGGAACGCTTCTTCCGAAATGGCTGAGGGCAACAAGATGATTCTTAGGGAAGTCCAGCTTTTGCAGAATTCATCAATGTCCATGGCTCAGAGTATGGAAGAAATGGCCATAGGAGCCAGAAAAATCAACGAGACCGGCTCTGCTTTAAGCGGAATTGCCGGCAAAATGAGCGAGTCTATCTCTGACATTGGCTCACAGATTGACCAGTTTAAGGTTTAAGTCTAAACTATTCGCTCAATGAAACTTTCTGACTTTTACTTTGATTTGCCTGAGGAACTGATTGCGCAAAAGCCCGCCGGCGTGCGTGGTCAGGACAGGCTCATGCTTTTAAATAGAGAAACCGGCGAGGTCAGGCACCTTAAAATGGACGATTTGCCTGAGCTTATTTCTCCTGACACTCTCATGGTCTTCAACAATTCCAAGGTTCGCCGTTCCCGCTGCTACGGAATCAAGATTTCTGAAAAGGCGGAGCAGGGAGGGCGGGAGCAGGAGTTTATGTTCCTCAATCAGATGACTCCCCAAGGAAATCTCTGGCACACCATGGTAAAGGGGGCAAAAAAAGTAAAGGCCGGGAACAAATTCCGCTTTCCAGACGGCTCGGTCGGAACAATAATCGAGCACGAAAACGACAAAGGAAGCGAATTCCGCACCATTCAGTTTGAAAGCCGCCTGGATGACGACTGGTTTGGCCGGAACGGTCACATTCCTCTACCTCCATATATCCGCCGTGAGGACGACGACACTGACAGCGAGCGCTATCAGACTGTCTACGCCAAGGAAACGGGAAGCTCTGCCTGCCCGACGGCCGGCCTTCATTTTACAGAAGACATGTTCCGCCGCCTGGACGAAAAGGGAATTGAGCGGGTTTTCGTAACCCTGCATGTTGGCCTGGGCACTTTTTTGCCTGTCCGAACGGAGAACATCGAAGACCATAAAATGCACGAGGAAGTCTACACGATTCCTTTTGATGTCGCAGAAAAAATCAATCAGGCAAAAAAAGAGGGCCGCCCGATTTTAGCCGTAGGAACAACCAGCGTTCGCACCCTCGAAAGTGCCAGTGATGAAAATGGCTTCGTAAAAGGCGGCTCCTCTGCCACCCACATCTTCATGTACCCGGGCTACAAATTCAAGTGCGTAAACCAAATCTTCACGAATTTCCACACGCCAGAAAGCACCCTGATTATGCTGGTCTCAGCCTTTGCCGGTCGGGAGCATATCCTTAATGCCTACCAGAAGGCCGTGGAGGAGAAGTATCATTTCTTCAGCTATGGCGACTGCATGTTAATAAAGTAAGGAAAAAACTATTGGCTCTATGTTTTATGTCAACTGTTCCAGGGAATATTTCACAAGGTTCTGGAACTGTTGCCTTAAAATTGGATTCAGATTAGTGTCCTTTGTCGCCTTGTCGAAAGAAGCCTTTGCGTCCGCAATAAAAGAAGATACTGTCGCTTCTGAAAGGGGAAGGTGTGCTCCAATCAGCTTGTTTTCAAGCTCCATGTCCCTGTAGCGGAAGGAACCCGCAAATGCTATCCTCAAATCTGAAACCTGATTTTTGAGTGAATTTGCCAAAAATACGAAAGAGGCCGAAAGCTCATTCAGCATGTTGTCGGGGCCAAGTTTTTTGAATACTACGACCTCCCATTCTTCAATGGGGATTCTTATCTTCGTGAGCAATGTTTCTTTTGGTATTGAGTCAAAACGCATGAAATTTTTGAAGACAGATTCCTCCGCATTCTGAAATTCAAGCCTGGCATCCAGGGCCAGAAGGGAGGCGTAAAGGGTGCAGTAAAAATCTCTGGTGCAAATATTACCGCCTATTGTTGCTATATTCCTGATGTTTGGATTCGCAATGTTTGATATGGCTGCGTAGATTGTGGGGGGGAGGTTTGCGTCTCCAAGATCCTCTATTTCGGACAAAGTGACGGCTGAGCCAAAGTCAATGTAGCGTTCGTGCTTGTCAATGAGCTTTAGTTCCTGAATGTCCCTGACTGAAAGGGATTTATCCGGTAGTTCTTTTTCGGTAAAACTTGTGCAGCCGCCAGTAATCGTGAGCTCGGAAATCGTTTTAATCTGATAGAATACGTCGGTCAGCTTTTTGGCATAGAAGCAATTCTTAGACGATGCCATTCTTTCTTCCCTCCCGGTCATGTTTTGCAGCGGTTGCGTACATCACTCCGTTCATGAAAGTTTTTTTGTCAGTGCAGTTGCAGTTAGTGCAGTCAGCCAGTTTTTCCAAGTCTTCATTTGACGGCCTGTAAACTTTTTTGAGGAGAGCGTAAGTTGACAGGATTCTTGAGCTGTTGCAGAAACCGCACATGTTGATTCCTGCCTGCTTGAATCCTGTAATAATATCCTCGGCATCTTTTGTCATCAAAAAAAATTCCAAAGTCTCTATGGAAGCGTTCCTGACGATGCCCACCGGAATTATGCAGGAAGGAACTGGCTTGTCATCAAGGAGAACCGTGCAGGAACCGCACTTTCCCTTGCCGCAGCCTTCCTTTACTGACAGAAGCCCCTCTTTTCTGAGAACATCCCTCAGGCTTTCGTCAGCTTTTGCATCAAGAATTTTTTTTTCGCTGTTCAGAAGCACTGGAATTTTCATTTTTCTTCCTCGCTTTCAATTTTTGTGTCTTTGCTCTTTTTTTCCATGAGCTTAAAAAGAGAGTCCGTTTTTAGCGGAAGGCTTTCAATGTTAATGTCTATCGCCTGGGATAGAGCCGAAGTGTAGGCCGCCGGAAGAATTGAGTAGATTATGTTTCCGATTTGCTTGGGCTCATCTTCAGACTGCATGAATTGTACGCTTATTTTGTCTGCGCTTAGCGAGCAGCCTTCAACCAGAGAGGCCAGACAGGACTGAATCGAGCGGTAGACCGCATTTTCGGCTGCTTTTGGATTGATGATTTTTCCGCCGTCGATTATCACGCAGATTTTGCTGATTTTTTCCCTCATGGTGCAAGGGTCTATTTCAAGCTCTACCGTACATGTTCCGAAAGCCGTGTTGTAGCAGGGGCTTCCGCTGAAAGTTTCTGAGTCCCAGATTTTCTTTCGCTGGGAGTAGAGGCTTTTTTTTACGGAAAATGGAGCGTCATCCCATTTTCGCCTTTTGAGGGAGTCCAGGCATTTTTGAAGAAGTATGGTTTTCAGGCTGGCGTTTCCGATAAAATCATCGGGCATTTGTGAGGGCTTGTATTTTTTTCCTGAATCCTCAATGACAGGCAGGTCAAAAATAATGTTTTTTTTCTCAATTTCAAGACTGTCGGTAATTAGTTTAATCCAGTTTTCCTTGATGCTGCAGCTTGACGGAATTGCATGGACTATGAGTTTTTTTTCTTCGCTGACGGAGACTTGGAGGGAAATGTTTGATTTCTCAAAATTTTTTCCTATATGACCTGCTCCCTCAAAAGCACAAGCCAGTCCCAGTCCCTTTTGTGGGGGAGTGTAGCAGACTTTCCCGTCATCCACATTTGTTTTTTCGGCAAGCCTTGAAACTGTATATTTCCGCTTGAAGTCACTTCGGATTGCTATTGCGTTGATTGCGTCGCTTGAACGCCCGAAATAGAAAGTATAGGGCTTTGTTGCTTTTTGAAGACCGCCTGCCTTGTTCATTTGCCTTAGGTCAACCGGTGAAAAACCTGTTATGTCGGCTATTTTTTGAATTAGATTTTCGATTGCAAAGAAAGAGTATGAGCTAATGAGCCTCATGGAAGGAGAGCAGGGCGGATTGTGGCTCTTAAAAGCCCTTGCCTTTATGCTGACATTCTTGCAATTGTAAATTCCACAGGCGGAGATGCAGAGAGAATCGATGCAATCCTGAATGAAGGGATTGTAAGCCCCCGTGTCGTAATCTATGGAAATATCCAGGGCATTTATTAAGCCATTCTTATCCAGGGCAGCCTTGCATGTGAAGTCAATGCTGGGGGCTAGGTCAACGAATTTTTCCTGCTCCTCACGGGAAAGTTTTAGGAGAACAGCTTTGCCGCTTTTTATGACGGCAAGGGCTGCAAGAGAGGCAAAGATTGCGTTCTGCCAGAGATTGTTGCTACCCTCGCCAGAAGTTTTTGTCCTTGTGACGACTATTTTTTCTATCGGAAAGAGGCTTGCTTCAGAAACCGAAGACCTGATTTGCTCTGTCCACTTGCAGGGCGTGTAAACTTGCATGATTCCACTTTTAATGCAGCAGAATACTCCGTCACATTCCCTGTTCGAGCTGAAATTAATTTTTTCCTTCCATTTTCCGCCGATGATGAAGGCACTTTTTGTTTCGTCGGCAAAAATTTCAGCCGGATTTCCGATTTTGACTTTTCGCTTGGCTATGATTTCATTTGATTTTTGAAGGAAAGCTAGTGAGTTTTGAGGGCTGATGTTTTCTTCTATTGGTGAGCCGTCTTTTAATGAAAGTGAAAGCCTGTCGTAGTTTGCCTTGAAACTGGCCGCTGTTTTTTTTATGGTCTCCCCTGAAAGCTCAATTTGTATATTCTGCTTAAGCTCGCTTAATAGCTCCTGCTCCTTGCCGTATAGAAGGGCAAGATTTTGTCCCTTGTATTCAATTTCTTCTGAAGCTAAAAGTGGAATGTCACAGCCAAGAATATTTATTTTTTGTTTGCCCGGAATGTCGCTGCTTTCAATCAGGCCATAGCCGTCAGGCAGTTTTGAATTAGGCACAAGGGAGAGAGATGCTATTCTTCCACAGGAAAAAGGACTCCTAACTATTGTGGCATGTAGCATATCTGCCGATGTCATGTCGCTGTAAAATTCATCAGAAACGAGAACCTGCTTTTTTTCGGCTTTTTTCCTCTTAGCGCACATGATATTTTTCTCCGACTGATTTTACGGCATCAATAACCAGCTCAGCTTGCTCTTGTGTCATGTCCGGGAATAGGGGAAGTGTAATTGTGTTTTTCGAGTGCTCGTCGGCATTGGGAAAATTTTCCGGGCGGAAATCAGGATATTTTTCTTTCCAATAGGTGAAATTGAAAATAGCGATAAAGTGCATTGAAATTCCGATACCTAGAGACTGAAGTTCTTTAGCGAAGGTGTTCCTGTCACAAGAAAGTTTTGTGGAATCAAGGTGAAGAAGGTAGAGGTGCCATGAATTTCCCTCGCCGTCTGGAGGTAGAATGACAAAATCGAGTTTTTTAAAGGCCTCATTGTAGGATTTTACGATTGCTTTTCGTTTTTGGTCGAAGGACAGGGCTTTTTTTAGCTGAACCCGGCCTATTGCGCTCAGAATATCAGGCAGGTTTGACTTAAATCCGGGGGCGATGATGTCATATTCCCAGCTTGCCTTGGGATTTGTGTAGCGGTCCCAGGCATCCCGGCTCATGCCATGAAGTCGCATTTGAGACATTCTTTTTGCCAGTGCCTCGTTGTTGGTGACAATCATTCCGCCTTCACCAGTGGTCATGGTCTTTGTGGCGTAAAAACTGAACACGCCTATGTCGCCTAATGTTCCGGCATAGCCACTCTGCGTTGGGCTGGGGAAGGAGTGGGCGGCATCCTCAATTACATAAATTTTATTGTCTGGAGTTGAATATTTTTTTGCCAGGGAGCAGATTTCCTTCATGTCGCACAAATTTCCGGCTACATGAACTGGAACAATTGCGCAGACCTTGTGCTCTTTGTCTCTCTTTAAGATTTCTTCGATCTTTTTCGGGTCGATGGAGTATGAGTCCTTTTCGATGTCAGCGAAAAAAACATCTCCTCCCAAATGAACTGCGCTTGCCGCCGTTGATACAAAAGTGTAGGGCGTTGTGATTACAGCCTTTCCTGCCCGCACTCCGCAGGCTTCCATGGCAAGAATCATTCCGCTCGTGTTGGAATTGACGGCCAGGGCGTGCATGGCACCTACATAATCCGCAAATTCTTCTTCAAACTCGTGGGTGACTTTTCCAGTGGTCAGCCAGCCAGACTCTATGACCTGACAAACCGCATTTTTTTCTTCATCAGAGAAAGATGGCTTAAAAAATGGGACCTTTATTTCTGACATAATTATTCCTATAAGTTCATCGACTCGTTTTTTTGCGTCGTTCTGTAAAATTCATCCAGACTGGGGACGGCCTTTCGCAGAATTGAAAGAAGCTCCTCCTTGTTGCGGAAGGAATCTTCGTTCCCTTTAAAATAACAGATTGGCTCAAGTTTTGAAAGAAGAGAATCCAGAGCCTCATCACCGAATTCAATGTTTTTGAGCACGAGAAGTTTTTCATAATCTGTTTTCTGGGGATTTTCGTCGCTGAGCCAGAGTGGTTCGTATACCCTTTCTCCTTCCCTTGCGCCGATGATTTTTATCTCAATGTCTTTGTAAGGCTCCAACCCGGAGAATTTTATGATTTGCTCTGCCAGGTCAATGATTTTTAGCGGCTCACCCATGTCGAGAAGATAAGAACGGCCGTTTTCTCCAACGCCGCCGGTTTCAAGAACAAGGGAACAGGCTTCAGGGATAGTCATAAAAAAGCGTTCCATCTTTTTGTCGGTGACTGTGACAGGTCCGCCTGTTTTAATCTGCTGCTGGAAAAGGGGCAGAATAGAGCCTCTTGAACCGAGGACATTTCCGAAACGCACGAACATAAAATGCTGATCGCCCCGGGCTTTTTTTGCATATTGCAGGATTAGCTTTTCACAAAGCATCTTGCTTGCACCATAGACGCTAACCGGGCTTACGGCCTTGTCCGTGGAAATGAGAACAAAACGCTGAACACCGCTTTCAATGGCTGCATCCAGCAGATTTTTTGTTCCGAACACATTGTTTTCGATAACAGCAACAGGGTTCTCTTCCATCATTGGAACATGCTTGTAGGCGGCACAGTGAAAAATCACATCGGCATGTGTTTTTTTGATGATGTAGCGCACGTATTCCCGGTCTTTCATGTCTCCGATGATGGGAACGATTGTGGCTGCTTCCCCGACGCCTTCCTGCTGAAGGACATGAAGCTCACGGTAAATCTTTACTATTGAATTTTCGCCATGACCGAAGAGATAAAGTCTCTCAGCTCCGCCAGAAAGAAGCTGCCGGGCAAGTTCTGAGCCTATGGAGCCTCCGGCACCTGTAATGAGAACCCTTTTTCCTCTAAGGTATTGCAGGCTTTCGTGCAGGGGGATTATTACAGGCGTGCGGCCAAGAATGTCCAGAGGGTCGATTTCCCTTGTTTGCACAAAATGTGCCTTTCCGTCGATAATCTGGCTTATGCTGGGCAGAATGCGGATGTGGGCGAAACCGCCTTTTTTCAGTATTTCGTAAATTTCCCGGATTTTTTCGGTCGGTGCGGACGGAATGGCAATTATTGCCTCGTCCAAAGGACCGCAACGCAAAAGCTTTGCCACTTCTGAAATGGGACCGAGCACTGGTATGCCGTCTATCTGCTTGCCGATAAGGCTCTTGTCATCATCGAGAAATGCTGCGACTGTTCCGAAAATCTTTTTGCGACGCAGGTCCTGGGCAATCATTTGTCCGGCGAAACCCGCCCCAATTATATAAATCTGAGAATCACTTTTCTGAAGCATAATTTTCTTCGTAGATTTCGCAGCCACGCTTGCCTTTTTCTTTTACGATGTACAAGGCTTTGTCTGCCCGCTTGAACAAATCTTCATTGAAGCCAGTGGCCGAGAAGGCTACGCCTACGCTGACTGACACAGGCTTTATGTTGTCTTTTATGTTCACGAGCTTTTCGTTTACGCTGAGAATCTTCTTTTTGATTGTGTTAGCCGCCCCGTTTGTACAGTGGGGGAGAATAGCTGCAAATTCATCACCACCGATTCGGGCAACATAGTCATCGGTACGGAAGGTTTCGGTGAGTATTCTTGCCAGCTCCTGCAAGGCCGTGTCTCCGCCGGCATGACCGTAGTTATCGTTGATGAATTTAAAGTTATCCATGTCGATGAGAAGAAGGGCAATCGGCTGTCTTTTTTCTGCGGAAGTGTGACAGATTTGGTCGAAGGCCCGCCTGTTTAATATTCCTGTGAGGGCATCGTACTCGGCTTTTTTGAGCAATGACTTTTCGTTCTGAGCCTTGATGTCATAAATCTCATTGTAGCTTTCCGCAAGATGCTTACATTCAAGTGAGCCGATTATATTGAGCCTTTCATCATTTTCGATTGATACCTTGAATTTTTCAAGCGGAACGATGATAAGGTAGGCGAAGGCTATGAAGAGAAGGACATTTACGATTAACAAGGTAAGGAAAAGGAGGCGGAGCCTGCGGATGTTCGCACCCAGCTCGTTGGCGTTAATGTTAAGCTCATCCTTAATCTGCTGCTCAATGGCCGAAATGGTAAGCCTGCAGTTTTCGTTGATTCTTGTCTTGTAAATGAGATAGCCTTCACCAAAAAGGTTGTTGATGGCTATCTCATGCAATTTTTCGTTGGAAATGTCCTTGTCTATGCTTCGGATTGGAATTTCCGCAATCTGCTGAGGAATGTCTGTCTTTTTTGTAAGCTGGTAGGCAAGGCGAATGGCATAAAGCTCCATGTTGATGAGGCTTTGCCCTTGTTCCATGGCAATTTTAAGCCTTTGCAGGGCAAGGTCTTTTTCGGAGCAGACTCCTTCCAGAGCCTCAACGGCTTTTTTTTGCCTTTTGTCAGTGTTTATTTCCTTTAGATAGGCCTCTACATATTCAGACTTGTGGGTTACGACGAAAAGACGGGCCTGGTCTGTAAGGTAGTTAGCGCTTTCTTTTATTAGTTCTGAACTCTGCTCACAGGTGATGAATTTATCTATGGCTGCTTCGACAGCATGAAAGCGGTTGTTTACCGTGCTTGAAATGACGAGAATAAAGCAAAAGACTATGGCCGTGACCGCAATGAAAAATATATTGAGAAGCTGAATGTTGATGCCTGTGACAGAAGTTTTCTGTTCAGCGTCTTCGTTAGTCTGCAAGATTTATTATTTCTCCGTATATTGCGGTATTTGACCTTACGGTCTCGCTGATGACATCAGCACAGGCCTTCTGCCACTTTGAAATATCCTTTACCTCTGTGAATTTTGCTCCTTCAGCAGTGAGAATTTCCTTAGCTTCTTTTTCTTTTTCCTGGACGGCGTTCATGCAATATTCGCCTGCATATTTTCCGGCTTTGACGAGGATTTCCTTTTGCTCTTTTGAGAGTGAATCCCAGGTTTCGCTTGCGATGACAACTTCTGCCGCACCAAGCTCATGTCCGTCAAGAATCATGTAGGGAGCGACCTTGTGAAAATCGTTTGCAAGATAGTTTACAAGTGGCTGCTCGGCTATGCTCACTTTGCCAGTCTGCAGGGCTGAATAAAGGGCCGTGAATGCAACGTTTACGGATTGTCCTTTCATTCCGAGAGAAATTCCCTCCATTACGGAATTTCCTGCCGTGCGGATTTTCTCGCCCTCAAAATCTTCTATGTCGTTAAGGGGCTTTGTGGAGAAAAAGTGACGGAAGCCTTCTTCCATGAAGAAAAGGCCTTTTACGCCGATTCCTGCCTTATATGGTTCGTCCAGAATTACTTCAGCTACAGGAGAGCTTGCGAATTTCCAGAAATGAGCGTGATTTTTGAAAGTGTATGGAACTCCGAGAAGTCCGTGCATGGTGCAGCCATAGTTTGCGATTGCGGCGGGAGAAAGCCGGGCGATGTTGATGCCTCTGCTTCCCGGCTGTGTCATTGCCTTTAAGACAGCGGTATTGTCGCCGAGAATACCGCTTGCGTGAAGCTCAATAGTGATGTTTCCATTGGACAGCTCCTCGACCTTTTTTATGAATTCATGGTCAACTTTTGCCGAAATAGAACCTTCCGGATTTGGCTCGGCCATGGTCAATTTAATGTTTTTTTGTTCTTTATTGCATGATGAAAAAACAACCAGAGTAGATAATATTGCAATGGGGAAAAAAAAGTTACGCATATCAAATATTATACGACAGCTTATTTCGTCAAGTCAAGAATTTTAATTATTCTTAACTATTTTGTAAGGTGGAGGATTTTCTGATAAAGAATTGGATCCGCCTTTGCTGTCTCAAAACTGACTCCTTCGCAGGCTTTCTGCCATGGCGAAAAATCGCTGACATCCGTGAACCTTACGCCTTCGCTGAGAAGGCGGGCCTTGGCTTCTTCTTCCCTTTCGTGAGAGATTTTCTTGCAAATGTCACCGGCATATTTTCCTGCCTGAGTAAGAATGTCCCTCTGATTTTCTGAAAGGGAGTCCCAGCATTCGGAACTGATTACGACTTCCGTGATTTCCAGGGTGTGTCCGTCAAGAATCATGTTTGGGGCAACCTGATAGAATTTGTTTCCCAGATAATTTGCCAGAGGCTGGTCTGCCGCATCTGCGCTTCCTGTCTGCAAGGCACCGTACAAGTCCCCGAAGGCTATGCTTACAGGCTCTGCCTTGAGACCTTCAGCCAGGTTCTTCATAATTGTGTCCGTGACCCTGAGTTTGATACCCTCAAAGTCTTTTATGCCGTTGATTTTTTTTGTTGAGAAGAAATTTCTCGTTCCTTCTTCTCCATAAAATAGGCCTTTTATGCCAATGTTCTTTTCGTATGGCTCGTTAAGTATTGTCTGGGCAAGCTCTGAATTCGCAAAGTTCCAGAAGTGGGAGCGACTGCTGAAAGTGTAGGGGATTATGAGAAGCGAAGTTTTTTCGCAGCCCCGTGAAGGCAGGTTGAATGTGGATATTCTTTCGAGATGAATGGAGCCATGGCTTTGCATGAGTATTTTCAGGATGCTTTCCTCGTCTCCGAGGGTTCCGCCGAAATGCAGGTTAATCTTTATTTTGCCTCCTGAAAGTTCCTCGACCTTTTCCTTGAAGGCCTTGTCCATTTCTGCGGAAATTGTGCCTTCAGGATTGACTTCCGCCATTACCAGAGTTATATCTTTGTCTTTTGATTTTTGATTGCATGAAATGAGATAACCTGATGCAAGAATAAGGGCTGACAGCGAAAAGAGTTTTTTCAGCATAAAGTGACGCTCCGCAAAAAAAATAAGGAAGATTTGAGAAAAATGACTTCCTGAATCTTCCTTATTTTAAGGTTGCTTTTACATAGTGTCAAATGCTTTTATTTGGCGTAGCTCAAGATTTCCTTGTAAAGTTTTTCGTCAACAGCCGAGCCTTCTTTGATAACTTCCTCACATGCTTTTTGCCATGGAGTGACATCGTTTACTGGCGTAATCGTAGCACCTTCTTTTACAAGCTGCTCCTTTACCTTCTCTTCCTGACTCTGGGAAATTTTTCGGCAGTATTCGCTGGCATAGGTTCCGGCGGCGGTAAGGATGTTTTTTTGCTTGTCGCTCAGGGAATTCCAGCATTCCAGGGTGATGACGGTTTCCATTACCCCAAGAGTGTGTCCGTCAAGAATCATGTAAGGGCAGATGTTGTGAAAATGATTTGACAGATAGTTTGCAATTGGCTGTTCTGCGGCATCAATGATTCCTGTTTGAAGTGATGAATAGAGGTCTGCGTAATTTACCGGGATGCTGTCTGCTTTAAGGCCTTTGAGAAGTCCCTGCATGGCCTTGTCGTTGGTCCCTCTTACCTTAAGGTTTTCAAAATCTGCCACGCTTTTGATTTTCTTGGCCGAAAAGAAGTGCCTGAAACCTTCCTCTCCGTAGAAAAGTCCTTTTACACCAAGCCCGAGAGCCTCCGGTTCGTCCAGAATTGCCTTGGCCGTGTCAGACCTCGTGAAATTCCAGAAATGCTCCCTGCTGGAGAAAGTGAAAGGAACTGATAATAATGAGGATTTTTTGCAACCATAAATGGCAAGGTTTACGGCGGACATGCGGTGAAGCTGAATCGTTGAGTTTGGCTTCATCATAAGCTGCATTACTGAGTCAACGTCACCGAGAATTCCCGCGCACTGAAGGTCGATCTTGATTTTTCCTTCTGAAAGCTCCTCTACCTTCTCTTTGAAGGCCTTGTCCATTTGGCCGGCAATGGTGTCTTCAGGGTTTACTTCTGCCATTACCAGGGTGATTTCTTTTTCTTCAATAATACTTTTCTTTTCATTGCAAGAAAAAAGCGAAAGAGAGATGACAATGAAGGCTGATGTAGTGAAAATCTTTCTAAGCATAAGCGTATCCTCTTCTAATATAACAAAGTAACAAACGAAATTTTCTTTTCGCATTTTATATCGGCAATTTCCATTTAATATATTAAAGATTTGTGTGATATCATAATGCGGAAACCCTGAAAAATTCAGCATTATCTATTGATTCAAAAACCTTAAACTGATAAAATAGACGAACTTTGAAAAATCAAGCAACTTATTCTTCGCGGCTAACTTAGAATCTGCCTTGATTAAACTAATTTTAGGAGCATAAAATGGCTACACGACGCAATCCTCGTTTTAAGGAAAGTCGACGACTTGGTGTCAATGTTTGCGGACACCCAAAGGCAATGGACAGGGCTGGTGCACCAGCATTCAAGAAGACAAAGAAAGCTTCAGACTACGCTTTGCACTTGATTGAAAAACAGAAAGTAAAGGCTTATTACAACATCCTTGAAAAACAGCTTCGCCGATATTTCGAAAAAGCTGCAAAATCAAAGGAAATGACAGGTGTTGCTCTCTTGGTTTCTCTTGAGACTCGCTTGGACAACCTCGTTTACCGCTTGGGATTTGCTTCATCAATCCGCATGGCTCGCCAGATGGTAAGCCACAAGCACATCGAAGTTGACGGAAAAGTAATCAATATTCCTTCATACGCTGTAAAAGTTGGCTCAACAATTTCTTTGGTTGAGAAAATGCGAAAGAGCGAGCAGTTCAAGGCTACATACCTTGCAAACAACAAGGCAAAACTTGACTACCTTGAGCGCGACGACGACAACTTCTGCGGAAAATTGGCTCGTCTTCCACTCCGCTCAGAAATCCCTGTACAGATCAACGACCAGATGGTAGTTGAATACTACTCTAAGTAATCTGAGTGATAAACAGAAAAAGGCTGTCCTTTTGAGAAGTCTAAGCAACTTCCGGGACAGCCTTTTTTTTGTCCGCCTGCAGTTTTTAGGAAACTGCAGGACAGGCTTTTATTTTGCGTAGCTCAATATTTCCTGATAAAGCTCAGGATTTGAAGATGTAGCTTCCTTAATGTAATCCTTGAAGCCTTCCTTGTAAGGTGTAATGTCGTCTACTTTTACGACTGTTACGCCTTTAGACTGGATTTCTTTAAGGGCGTTTTCTTCACCTTCCTCAGAAATCTTACGGCAGTATTCTGAGGCGTATTTTCCGGCTTCACGGAGGATTTTCTGCTGGTTTGGTGTAAGTGAGTCCCAGCACTCGGTGGTGATGTAGGTAATCATGATTCCCAGCTGGTGAGAATTCAAAATAACATTTGGAGCAACCTCATTGAAGTGGCCTGTGAGGTAGTTTGCCAGCGGCTGGTCTGCTACATCAGCTTCGCCTGTTGAAAGAGCTTCGTAAAGTTTTGCAAACTTAATCTCTTTTTTGTTCATTTTAAGACTTGTTGCCAGTGTCTGGTTTGTCTTTTCGCCTGTGACACGCATTGACAGTCCTTCAAAATCCTTTGCCGAAGTGATTTTCTTCGTTGAGAACAGGTTTCTGAAGCCTTCTTCACCGTAGAAGAGACCAATCATGCTCTTGCCTTCTTCCCGTGGTTTTTCGAGAAGTTTCTGGGCTGTATCTGAGTTTGCGAAATTCCAGAAATGCTCGTGATTTCGGAATGTGTATGGAACTATGAGGAGGCTGTAGGTTGAGCTTAATTCGGCGATTGGTCCCTGACGGGTAATCTGAATCGAGCTGCCCGGCTTGCTCATGATTTCGCGGACACTCTTGTTGTCGCCTAAAACTCCTGAGCACTGAAGGTCAATCTTGATTTTTCCTTTTGAGAGTTCCTCAACCTTCTCCTTGAAAGCCTGATCCATTCTTCCTGAGATGCTGTCTGGAGCATTGACCTCTGCCATTACAAGAGTGATTTCTTTTTCTTCTTCCGCAACCTTTTTTTTGTCATTGCAAGAGAGGAAAAGAATCGAGCTTGCTGCAATCGTAATGAGAATAAGTGAAATTTTCCTAATCATATTTGCTTCCTTGTAATTTGGATTTTAATATAATTTTATACCTTTTTTCTTTTCAGTCAAATTTTTTTTTCTTGTCGTTTTGACTAAATTTGCTTATTTTAATTTTGAAAGAGATATTCTGGGGCAGACTCAGAATGACGAGGAGGTAATGTTATGAATTACGAGCAGTTTACCTTAAAAACACAGGATGCTTTGCAGGAAGCAAGCGCACTTGCC